>NZ_JARVSY010000019.1:0-52332 GCF_030208925.1 Rhodococcus sp. MEB032 | reverse complement strand
CGGCGCCTGCCAGTACTCGAAGCTCTGTGGTGCGCGAACGACTGGACATGCATTTTGCAGCACCTGCGACCACCAGTCGGCCGACAGTCGAAGCGGTCATGTGAATCCTCCGTTGTAGATGATGCTCGATGGTGCGAGTCCGATCTCGGTGCAGGTCTCGACTCCGGGAAACTGAGCGCGCACCCCGTGTACCGGGCCCGAATGGGGCTGGAAATCCGTCGCATCGTGGTGCGCACAACCACACCGATCGGGCGCGCGAAATCCCGGTCCGTGCGTGCGAGCGCTCGGTTGAGCGAACTCGCTTCCCCCGCATACCTCGACAACCAGTTCGAACCGTCTCGTCACCGCAGACCGCGCACTCAGTTGCAGCAGAAACTCCGACAAGTGATGGGCGAGCGCAGTTCCCCGCGCTGGGCGGTGGGAGGGGCGAGTGCGGGGCATTCGAAATTCAAGATGCAACTGTGGCTATCGCAGAGCCTCAATCACGCTGCCAGGTAACGACATTCGGGACGGTCTCGCGGGCGGTACGGAAAGAGTTGATCGGATGATCCAGATCGGCGTAGCCGAACGAGATACCGAGAAGGACGCGCCGACTCTCGGGGATCCCGAAATAGTTGTGCACGAATGGCCCGTACGACGCAAGTGCCGCCTGTGGGGCGGCGGCGATGCCAAGGCTCTGTGCAGCCATCAGGAAAGTGCTTGTGTACAAGCCGCAGTCGACGGCCCCGTAAACACCAAGGTCCGCTTCGGTCGTTATCAGCGCAACGTGCGGGGCGTCGAAGAACTCGAAATTGCGGAGCGCCTGGGTCAGGGTTCGCGGGTCCCCTTTACCGATGCCCACACTGTCGTAAAGCTGAAGACCGCATGCGCGGCGACGGTCACGGTAGATCCCTGTGTATTCCGCAGGGAAGGGGAAATCCGGCTGAGCTTCTCCTCCTGCCTGGATGTGGGAGAGGAGTTCCGTGCGGAAGCTATCGGTGGCCGCGCCTTCGGTGACAATCACCTGCCAAGGCTGAGTGTTGCACCAGGACGGGGTCTGCTGGGCGAGCTCGAGTAAGCGTTCGATGTCGGTGTGTGGGACCTGATCCGGATGAAATTGGCGGCACGTCCAGCGTCGATCGAGCAACTCGGCCAATGTCGAAACCTGCGCGGGCTCGCTAGTTGTCATGTTCACTTTCCACTCCTTAGTCTCATTTCGAGACTGAATCTAACAGGTGTGGTCTCATTTTGGAACTACTTGGTAGGATGGCTCATGCGTTACAAAGAGTTGTCCGAAGTGCCCTGCTCGATTTCTCGACCGCTGGTGATCCTCGGCGACCGTTGGACGCTGGTCATCCTGAAGTGGGCGTTCGCGGGAGTTCGTCGGTTCAACCACTTTCAGAGTGCGATGGAAATCTCGCGTAGTCGACTCCAAGACCGACTCGATCGACTGGTCGAGCACGAAATTCTGGCGAAAGTGCAAACAGACTCCGCCCATGCGGAATATCGGCTCACTCGAAAAGGCCACGACATCTACCCGATTTTGATGGCAATCAAAGACTGGGGTGATACCTACATGGCACCCGAGGGACCTCCCGTCCGCTACCAACATCGTGACTGCGACGGCGAGGCCCACGTCAGACTCGAATGTGATTCGTGCGCCCAAGAACTCACCGCTCATGATGTGCTACCAACATCCGCGCACGACCCGATCACCTCCTCCACACCAGGGAATGGTCCACAGGGCGCTGACGCTTCCTCGACAAACTGAACCGACAGCACCCTGCCGGCAACGCGCGTCCACACTGTTTGCTGACCATCGAGCCGTCGCTGGACGGTCATGACTGCTTATCTTTCGAGTCGGCGATTTCAGGTGAAGTTTTCGACCGGTTCTTACGGGTGGAGAGGAACTCGCGGATCAGGTCAGTGACGCGGTCGGGGGCTTCGATCATCGGTGTGTGCCCCACGTCTTCGAGGACCTTGGTCGTGATTGTTCGTACTGGGCGGTAGCGGGCAAGTGAGGCCTCCACGTCGTAGAAGCGGTCCTTCCGGCCGAAGATGACGAGCGCCGGCAATGCCAGATCGTCCAGCCGTGCGTCCAGACCACCTCGTCTGGTCCACGCCTGCCGCTGCCGCATCGTCTGGGTGAAGGCGGGGTGGTTCAGGCTGCGGGCGTCGTCGAGGCCTTGACTGGGGTGGGCAAATGCTGTGGCCATGTCGAAGTCCCGCGCAAATGCTCGCCGCACCACGCGATTGGTGACGAACGCGGGACCATGCTGCTGCAGAATCGGACCGATCCACGGGGTGTGAAGTACCCACTCGCCTGGCGGCAGCGTTCCGGTGCTCGTGTCGGGCCCTTCGCCCATCAACACGAGCCGGGTCACGAGGGCGCTGTGCTCGGCGGTCGCCAGGCCGAAGAGGCTGCCCATCGAGTGGCCGACGACCGTAACGTCGTCCAGGTCCAACTCGGAGAGCAGACTCGCATAGAGCCGGCCCTGGCTGTCGGGGTCGTAGCCGGATGTAGGTCGCGCAGAACCACCGTGCCCGAGAAGATCGACCCGGATGATCCGGCATTCCGGCAGGCGAGCGACGAGCTGGTCGAACCACGCCATGGAGGCACCGAAACCGTGCAGCATCAGGAGGGCAGGACCGTCGGCGGGACCGTCCACTCGGACGTGCAGGTCGACGCCGTCGACGGACATGACCTTTCCCACGCCGCCTCTTGCCGGCTCGGCGCTGGTGCGACCGGTCAATTGGCCGATCAAACTGCCAACCTGCCACACCCCGGATGACGATGCGTTAGGGATGGTCATACGCTTCTCCTCATTCCGCTGTGTTCATGAAGTGGAGCAATGGTTCGTCGCCTCGGGTTGCAGAGGTCGAGCGGGTCATCCGAGCTTCGGACTCGGATTTGGTACGGCCCTATGACAACCGTGAAACGATGAGAACGGCGACGGCCTGCCCTCCCACCACCGAATAACCTCGGATGGTGGCCGTAGCGCGGGTTTGCGGCTTCGTCAGCCAGTGCTCTTAGTCTGCAGACCCAGCAGGCGGACCAGGACAGTCCCGATCGTGTCGGCTGGAATGACGCCCGGATCGGCGATCTCTTCGATGGCGAGACCGTTGTTCAGCGCCAGCATGGTGAACATGAGAATGCGCGACGAGACAGCTCCGTCTGCGCCCCAGCTGGAGAGCGCTTCGTCGGCCAACTCGGTCAATTGCTGGTGATACTCTCGGCGTTTCTCGACCCACCGCTCACGTAGCTGGGTATCGCGGGCGGCACGAAGCCAGAACTCGGTGAACAGCAACTGCCATTCGCGACTCTGCTGGATCGCAGCGGTCAGGTGCTGGCCGGCCGCCAGTGCGGACGCTTCGTCCATGACGGTAAGGTCCGCGTGGCCGAGAATCTCTCGGACTGATGCGATGCGGCCTGTCACCTCCCGGTCGAAGAGCTCGAAGAACAGGTCCTCCTTGCTCGCGAAGTTCGAGTAGAGTGCGCCGGTGGTGAACCCGGCGGTGGCCGCGATCTGTTGCATGGTGGCTCCGGCGAATCCGCGTTCCGCGAACACCGTGAAGGCAGCTTGCAGGAGCCGGTCGCGGACCTCGGAGCGGGGTGTGCGGCGGGCGACGGGGACTGGATTGCTCACGAGGACCATCCGGCGCTCGAGTGTGTCTTTCCGGCCCGTAGGAAAGAGCCAAAGCTTCGCGTCGTACCGAACCCGTCGGCGAAATTGCCATAGCGGTACACGAGATGTCCACCCACGATGGTCGCGGCCACTGCGTCGTCGTTGCGGTTGACCATTCGAGATACGCCCCCGAGCTCCTCGAGGGGGGCTTCGGCGTAATCGTCCGAGGACTTGGAGAGCCCGGCAGGGTCGATGACGGCGATGTCGGCGCGGTCCCCCAGCCGAAGGGTGCCAGCGTCGAGGCCGTACCAGTCGCCGAGTTCGCCGGTCAGCCGGTGTACGGCGCGTTCGAGGCTAAGGAACTCATGGCCTCCCTCTGCAGATTCATTGACTCGCCTCAGCAGCCTCAGGCCGGCGTTGTAGAACGCCATGTTGCGCAGGTGGGCGCCGGAGTCCGCGAAACCCATCTGGATCTGAGCGTTGTCCGCGATCCTGTCGAGCACTTCGGGACGGTGATTGGCGATGGTGGTACGCCAACGCAAAGCAACGCCGTGGGCTACCACCAGGTCAAGGAAGGCGTCCGCTGGATGAATGCCCCGCTCCTGCGCGACGCTGCCGAACGACTTGCCGATTACCTCGGTGTCCGGGCAGCTGACGATGTCGGCGTCGTACAGGTCGCGGTGCCATAGTTTCGGACCGAATTTGCGCTCGATGTCTTGGCGGAACTGGCGGCGGTAGACCTCGGAGTCCACGAGCTCACCGCGTTTGACTACGTCGCGCACGTTGAGAGCTGCGGCACCCGAACCGAACTCCTCGAAGACGACCAAGTCGATGCCATCGGCATAGACCTCGAACGGCACCGGCAGGTGCTGCCAGCGCAATTCCGAGGCCATCACCCGGTTCAGCAACGCCGTAGCCTTGGTCAGTACCCAGATCATCTTCGGATCTGCCTTGAGGTCTGCCGCAGCGAGCATCGTGGTCTTCAACGGGGCCCTGCCGCGACCAGCGCTCTGGGCGAAGAACTTGCCGATCTCGGCCTTGCGGGCAACATTAGGTGTGCACTGGTGCAGGCGCCCGCGTTCGCGGAGCACGCGGTTCAGAGCGCGGTACTCTCGCCAGCTCGCGTAGGTGGAGGGAAGCTGGCGCGATGGGTAGCGCACGCCGTCCAGCTTCGAGAACGAGCTTCTCACTGTCGACATTCCCACGAACCCAGCGTCGAGCGCATCGGCCAGCATCGCGCGCATCCGGCCCAACTCGACGGGAGTTGGGTGACTGTCTGGATCAGTGGCCCGATCCAGGCCCATAACCGCCGCGCGAAGGTCGGAGTGTCCGATAAACGCCGATACGTTGGGTCCGAGCGGACGGGACTCGAGCGCCTCCACGTAGCGGTGCGGATCTGACCAGCTCTGGTGTTCGTTGAGTGCTGACTGGACAGCGTCCCACGGCAGGGCCTCGACGCGTGAGAACAGATCCGCACAATCGTCAGGGGAGGAGAACACGGTGGAGAGGGAGCAGTTCCCGAAGATCACGGTCGTGACGCCGTGGCGCACCGATTCCGAGAGGCCCGAGGCAACCAATACCTCGGCGTCGTAATGCGTGTGGATGTCGATCAGGCCCGGCATCACCCACAAGCCCTCAGCGTCGACGACCTCCGCTCCCTCCGCCTCCAAAGGGCTGGTGCTGATCGCCGCCACCCGACCCGCCCGCACTCCTACGTCGCGAATAGCGGGTTGAGCACCGGTTCCGTCGAAGAAGCATCCGCCCCGGAGCACCAGATCGAAACCATCCACGATGGTCGCCTCTCAATTTCGATAACGACGATTATTCAGTAGCAGACATTATCGAAGACTTGCTGGGCCGTCAATACCCAACTCCGACCCCGGATTCACCAAACTTGGCATCCATGCAAGTGATCTCTCGGCACTGGAGACCTTCGCGTCCGGTGTAGCGCCGATGTTCACTCGGCGAATCACGGAAGCAGGCAATCATGGGACGTTCTATGCGAACCACACCGATCGCATCATCACACGCCCACCACAAGGCGGTCACATCCTCAGATCCGTTGTCGGGCAGCGCATATCCAGTAGACTTTGCGCCACGATGAACACCCTTCGTACACCGGCCGCCTCATCGTTCACCAGCTCCTTCGAGCAACTCGCCGCGACTTGAGCCGCCGCCGACCGATGGCAGTACGCACAGCAAGACATCGGGATGCGGATGACTGGCCCTTGCCCGCGAATGTGCGGACGAGTTGACCCTGAGTGGATTCTGAATGCTCTGCGCCCGACCGAAATGCCCCTTGCCGCCGATCATTTCGGCTGCATACAACAGCCACCCATTGACATACCCGTTGCATGTGAATACGTTCCGTATCTCACTTGAGTCGTTTTCCATCCGGCCGGGAGAATGACGGAACAGGTGTTGCCATTCGGGCAAAGTCCGATCGTCGGCGAGGACATTGGAACCGTCGCACGAGGCGAAAGTCCAACCGTGCCACGTGAATCCGCAATCCACTGCGGTACAAGAGAATGCATCTGGAGGACATTGTGTACGTGAAGAGTCGGAATTGGAGTTACGGGAGGCGACGGGTAGAGACGCCCGCCGCTGACAGGATGTATCTGGGACTGTCTGTCGCCTTTGCTGTAGTCGCGACCTTGGCCGCGACATTGGCTGGCGTGGGGGTTGCGTCGGCCGATCCATGGTCGCCGTCACTCGAGGAATCAACTTTGGCGAAAACGTTCGAAACGACCGGCGGCTTAGCGAATCGACTTGACGAGCTCCCGGCCATAGCCGAAAAAACAATGGACTATCAGCGAAAGCGTGCGGAAAAGCTACAAGCGGATCCCGAACGACGCCCAAACCCCAACAGTTGCTCCATTGCCCTCACATGCCTAATCAACCCGGATGTCACCGAGGACACTTGGCGTAACCGCGGGGGTAGCGTCGAGCAGGTCCTGTATACCTCCCGGAGCGGAGCCACCATTTCCGGGCACATCTGGGACATGCCCACTGAGGCTGATCAAGCGCGCAAGCCCGGCGTCATCGTCAACAACGGTTCACTGCTTGCCTATGAGGAAAGCTACTGGTACCTCGCCCAGAACCTAGCTTCAGCAGGCTATCTGGTCTTCACCTACGATACGCAGGGCGAGGGCATGTCCGATCAATTCGGTGAAGCGCCCGACGAAGTCGAGGCGGCGTTCGCTGGCATTCCCATTCTCGGACTCGCCGGCCCGCAAGCCAACGGCAATCTCCTCGACAGCCTCGGGGGTAACGGACTCCCCTTCTACGACGGTCAAATCGATGCCCTGGACTTCTTCTTGTCGAGCCCAGCACAGATATACGCGCCACAGCCGAGCCGCACCAGCGGAACCGACCACTCGGATAAGCAACGCAGCCGTGTGAGCCGCGGACTCAATGCGGCATACAATCCGCTGTGGGAAAGACTCGACCCCTCCCGTGTGGGCCTGACTGGACATTCCTACGGTGGTGTTGCTGCCAGCTGGAACGCCCAAAATGATCCACGGGTCAAAGCCGCAGTCGCCTTGGACAGTCAGTGCGTTCCAGCGGCGAAACCGCTGGATGAGATGGTGGCATTCACCACCGCGCGGGCAGCCCAAGCGCTCGGCCCTGTATCAGTACCCTTGGCCTACGGCTTCAACAAATATTGCTTTGGCGCACCCGATGTCCCAGCCCCACAGCTACGCACGCCAGTGCTCGGCATGAGTGGCGACTATCTGGCCTTTCCCATACCGCGTGTGCAGCCGCCTGATCCCCTGGCGAAATCAGAGGCTTCCTATGAAATGTCGGCACACGGGATAGATAGCGGCGACATCGTGATCCGCGCGGCCAACCACCTCGACTTCGCGGACACTGCGGGCCTTCTCCCCGGCACTTTTGATGCCAAGGCGATTGTCAGCTACTACACGATCGCGTGGTTCGACAAATACCTGAAGGTCGGCACCGACGCTGATGAGCGCCTCACCGGCGCACCCTGGCGCAATGTCCCAACCCCAACTGCCGCTGGTGAAAACAACCGGTTCTCCGCGCACTACAACTCGCGGATTGCCATTCGCCGCGACGACGGCAGCACGCTCACGTGTAACGATCTTCGGGCCGGTTGCTCCTGACCTTCGTGATCACAGCTCAACCGCCCGATGGTTACCTAGGGCCACCTCGTCCGCGCGGATTCCATTGCAGCTTTTCAGCAGTCGACCTGACCGGGTCAACCGGACAAACGCACGCGATCGAGTTTCGGGTCTACGCCGATTCCACTCCTTCCCTCCCTATCGAATCGAGGTGTGGGACAGCCCGGCGATGTCTGGGTACGCGTTGACCGCGGGTGCTGCGCCGGAACCGACGTCACGCCATGCTGCGATCCGAATCGTCGCGAAGTGGCGTCCATGGCGAGGGCCGCACCCAAGCGGTCCGGCGATCGACCAGGAATTGAACGACTTTCAGATTTCAAGCGGTCCGAATCGAAGGAATTCGGTTCCGATCACGACCGCCTCGAAGCCCTGCGGCACACCACTTCCTCAATCAGGTCACTGCCGACGACTACGACACGTCGAAGGCTCAACGATTCGGACTCTGAATGGAGCCGCCTTCACTCTGAACAAGATCGGAAATCCACGAAATCTGCTGCGCACCAAGCCAATACCGAAAATAGAAGATTTACATGCAATAGTTTTGAATACTGTCGCCACCGTCACACGGATGGAAATTCACAATGAAGGGCTACCGTGCATATCACCCAGTCACTGATCAACACTGCGCAAGCAAATCCCGACCATGTCGTCACGATCTACCGTGATCGCGCGCGAACGGCCGCGGAAACCATCGACCGAGTCGCCCGATTTGCAGGGGCACTTCGTGCTCTAGGCGCCGCACTCGGCGACCGAGTCGGCATCCTGGCGCTCAACAGCGATCGCTATCACGAGTTTCTTCACGCAGTGCCATGGGCAGGATGCGTCGTCACCCCGGTAAATGTGCGATGGAGCGCTGCCGAGATCGCCTACTCATTGGTTGACAGTCAGACCGACATTCTGCTTGTCGACGACAACTTTGCCCCGCTCATCCCAGATCTGCGCGAACTCGCTCCCAACCTGTCGTCGGTGATATTCATCGGCGAGACTCAGGCACCTGACGGAATGCTCGACTACGAGCAACTTGTCGCCGGCGCCGGTGCGGTCGAGGACGCGCGACGGGGCGGGGACGACCTCTACGGAATCTTTTACACCGGCGGGACAACCGGCAAACCCAAAGGGGTCATGCTCTCGCATCGAGCATGCCTCACCTCCGCGATGGGTTCAATCGTAACCGCCGACATCCTCAATCGCGGCGGGGTCCTTCTACATGCGGCACCGATGTTTCACTTGGCAGACCTCGCCGCGTGGCTCATCGCGTGCCTCACCCGCGCCACACATGTGATGGTGCCCTCGTTCACTCCGGCCGGTGTTGTCGAAGCCATCACCAGACACGGTGTTACCGACACACTTCTCGTTCCGACGATGATTCAATTGTTCGTAGACTCGCCGGAGGCGAAGAATTCAGACCTGTCGAGTCTCACGCGAATTGTGTATGGGGCGTCACCGATCTCCGAAGCCCTCCTCCAGCGCACCCTCGAACTCTTTCCGAAGGTACGTCTCAGCCAGGGATATGGCATGACCGAAATCGCTGCTATCGCAACAATTCTCACCGCAGACGACCACGATGATCCAACGCTCCGACGCAGCTGCGGGCGGCCCACAGCACACTCGGAAGTGCGCATCATCGGAACTGGCGACGTGGAACTTCCACGTGGTGACATCGGCGAGATCGTGGTCCGCGGAGATCACCTGATGTCCGGCTATTGGAACAAGCCAGCAGAGACTAGCGCAGTCATCCGAGACGGCTGGATGCATACCGGGGACGCCGGGTACATGAACGAGGATGGTTATGTATTCGTTGTCGATCGACTGAAGGACATGGTCATCACCGGCGGCGAGAACGTGTACACAATCGAAGTCGAAAACGCCCTCGCCAAGCATCCTGCAGTCGCTCAGGTTGCCGTGATCGGACTACCCGACGAAAACTGGGGCGAGCGCGTCCACGCCGTTGTCGTCCTGACTCCTGGCACATCGGTGAGCGAGGCGGAACTCCGCGACTTCTGCCGGATGCATATCGCGAACTACAAGCTGCCACGGTCGACGTCCTTCGTCGACGCTCTTCCTACCTCCGGTGCAGGCAAGATTCTCAAGCGCGACCTGCGCGAGTGGTACGGAACCGGCAGATGATTCTGACCAAGGACCGGTCCGGCTTACGGATCTGATTCCTTTCGCGGGCCTCCGCGACTTCCACCACCATTTAAAGAACGGAACAGACAATGCCAGACCTGGTCGACCTCCACCGCGATGGACAGACATTAGTCATCACCATGCGCCGCGAAGCCCGCCGCAACGCCATCGACGCGGACATGACGGCTGGCTTGGACGCCGCTTTCAACCTGCTGGACGACGATCCAGAACTTCGGGTCGGGGTCTTGGCTGGCGCCGGCGCAGTGTTCAGCGCCGGAACCGACCTCAAGGCGGGATCCGGCGCGACGGAACGAGGGGGAGAATACGGGCTGATCCGCCGGCGTCGCGCGAAGCCATTGATCGCCGCGGTCGACGCACCGGCATACGGCGGCGGGTTCGAACTGGTCCTTGCCTGCGACCTCGTGGTGGCCTCGAGCCGGGCCACCTTCAGCCTGCCCGAGGTCCAGCGCGGCGTCATCGCCACCTGTGGAGCGCTGTTCCGGAGCGCCCGCGCGCTACCTCGCAATGTCGCCGCCGAACTGCTACTCACCGGAGACCCCCTGACCGCCGATCGTGCCCATGTGCTCGGCTTGGTCAACGTCCTCACCGAACCGGGGGAAGCAATCGACGCGGCGATCGCCTTGGCCGGGAGAATCAGCAGCAACGCCCCGGTTTCGGTCAGCGAAACCCTCCATGCCATGGCTGCGGTCGATGCACCGGGTGACGAGCTCGGATGGCAGGTCACTGCGCGAGCTTTCGCCGCCGTGCTGGAGTCCGAGGACATCCACGAAGGCCTACTCGCTTTCGCTGAGAAACGATCGCCCCGGTGGAGCGGTCGATGATTAGTCAGCGCCGTGTCCGACCATCGAGAATTGATCGCCGTCGCGAGCCCTCGTAGTCTCGACGCAGCATTACCATCACGCGACCATGCCACGGCCCCTGCGGCAGGGGCGGAGACGGCGTCAGCATTGTAAGTGGAAGCGCGGAGCCTCAGTGCGAAACCAGACGTAGGTGGAGAAGCTTGTCGCCGGACTGCACCACACCGGCCGCCGGTGCCTCGACGCGGAACAACTGGCCATCGCGCACCACACCGAGCACGATGTCCTGCACTTCCGAGGCGCCTTGCCGACCTCCACGGATTCAACAGTGCGTTCCTCTACAGCGAACCCGCCTTGGGGGTCCGGATGTCTTCGATCACTTCCACCACAGAGGAGTAGGGGGTGGCGATGACCAGGAGTCGGCCAGCGGTCTCCGCGGTGACGACCACCGTGTCTGCAGCAGATTGACGCAGAAGATGCGTGTTCTCCGATCCACGGAGAGCAGCGACGATGCGCGCCTTCGGAGCGAGTTGACGGGCACTCGATGGTGGACATGCGGTATCGCCGCGCGAGATAGGTGGCCACGATCATCGATGCCGTGTGCCCGGCTCCAGCCAGTTGCAGCAGGTCCAGCCTGGTAGCCGAGCCGTGCACGGTGACCAGACCTTGTCGCGACGCTACTTCCAAGACGGCCGGATCGGTGTCGGCCACCACCACGTCCGACGGCAGGAGCCCGGCGGCGAGCAATCGCGTCGATGGCGGTGAGCCTTTAGTGCCGTAGCCGACGACGGCGCGCATGCAATCTTCAAGGCCTGTCGGGAACTTTCGTCCCCACGCTAAACAATAGGTGCGCGGTCGGAGAAGCCGGCCGTCCTGCCGAGGGCGGTCAGGGCCAACGACAACAATGTTGCATAGTTATGGGCCACTTCGGATCATCTCATTCTTTCCAATTGACCGACACGACAACTCTATTCTCGTGTGGAGCGGTCACCAGCTGCGGTGATCAACGTGCTCCGGCGACGCTGCAGGACGCGGTCGACAGAGAGAGTTCCCGGCCCGACGAAGACCAGCAGGAACAGGGCCCAACAGAACATGGCGGCGGATTCACCGTCGTTCTGGATCGGTAGCGCACCCTTTTCCTGGTGGGTCCAAAAGTACGCGAAGGCCATCGATCCAGAACTGATGAACGCGACGAGTCGGGTGCCGAGGCCAAGCATCAAAGCGATGCCACCAACGACCTGGATGATGGCTCCCCACCATCCCGGCCATGCGCCGAACGCGTCGTTGACTCCGCCAGCGGGCTCCGTCGGCCATGACCACAGACTCGTGGTGCCGTGGCAGAAGAAAAGGAAGCCGACGACGATGCGGAAGGCCGCGATCGCATATTCGCTGGCGCCGGATAGGCGAGCACTGAGGGTTGTAGTCAGGGTTGTAGTCACCTGAAAAGATTAAGCATGGCTAGACCAAACTCGCATGACCAGTGACAGCTCTAAGCCTCCGAAACCCGTTTAGTTACGGTTTAGATATCTACGATTGGTTGCGAAGGTGTTCTGCATCACTCGAATCTCTCAGGCGGAATTGGCCGGTTGGCGCGGCTGGAGTCGCGCTACCGCGCTTGTGAGAGCATTTTTTACTTCTTCTTGAACGATCAGGACCTAGTTTTCCAGTCCGGTTGGTACTTTCTTCTCGACTTAAATCTATTTTTACAGCCATCTGTGATTAAAAGTATCGGAGGCGGCGAAGCCCGCGACGGAGCGGTGACACTCCCTGACGCGGATCGCTGGGTTAACGACAGACGATCGACAGCACCGACCACATCCAAGATGCTGCGCCTGCGGCTGACATTCTGTGATCACACCATCGAAATCGGGCGAGACATCATCTTTCTCGAAACCGGGCAACTCCCCACCTGCCCCAAAGCCCTCCTCTAACGGCATACTCGCGTCGCGCTGCGCTCTTGTCTGCCGCGGTCTTCGCTGGTGCGACCATAACTTAAATCTCCGCTGATCCGGTGGCGTCCTCCTGCTTGGTGGCCGGCCGCCGGGTTGGCGCCAACACATCGCCGGCAACGGGCGCGGCGTTCGCACCTCCCACTCGGGTGGCTGGCGGGGTGATTGTGCGGGAGCGACGGAGGCCGGCCACGTGTGGTGTCGCGGTAGCTCTGATTTTTGCCTATTCCTGGGGTTGGGTTGATACTTTTTGCGGGTGACTTATATCCCGAAAATCGACCCCCACGCAGATAACCATGCTCGTTACAAATTGAAGAATGGCGAATTAAGCAATCGAATTCTTCTTGCGGCCCTATTGGATGTGTGGGGAAACCGCTGTTACATAAACGGTTGCGTAAAAGATTTTTATGATTACGCGATTGAGCACATAATTCCGCACACGACGAGTAAAGATGAGCTAGGAAGGTTACTGAAAGAGTTTGGTTCAGAGAAGGTGCAGGCACTGACTTTCGATGTTCATTCTCCACATAATCTGGCGCCCGCTTGCAAGAAATGCAATCGTCGTGGCAAGGGCAATAGGAATTTTTGCTGTGCCATCAATGCGACTTCGCCGGCTGCACCAACCCGGCACACATGCAGTTGGGAACCAATCGCAGCAACCGCAACGAATACGAGCTCCGGCGGCGCAACATCGCCAGCCCACTCGCCTACGTGCGAGGACCCGCGGGGCGCACTCGCGCCATCGCTGCCGCGATCCGTATCGGGGTCGAACAGAACCCAGGAAGCGACGTCATCGAAGAGCACATCGCTGCGGCCGAGGCTGCAGGACGTCCGCTCTGACTCTGGTAGCGAGGTTACGCTACCGCCGATGCACTGTGAACACATTTTGTTGCAGTGCAGCGCCTTTCAACGACAAGATGACATAATATAAGTTATCGGTGAACGATACGGCTGGAATTATGCCGAGCTGCAACAGATCTGACCCCGAACGGACCACTCGGCAGGGACGATCAGCTGTGACGGTTCGACAGTGCCGCAACCGTAACCCCGGCTCTGCACATCAGAGCCGGGGAAGTGAAACGCCATCTGCGTTGAGCACACAACTCAGATGACCCTCTTTCGATGCGCGGCTAGTTATCCGCCCCGCACCTTCCATTATAAACCGCACAATCGGTATGCATTGCCTGAATCCCTTTCGGATAATCAGGCAAAGCTGTACGCCGCCGACAAATGAAATAGTCTGTGCGCTAGTACTTTCGGATTATCGAACTCCGCACTAATGGTTGTTGGTCATTCGGCGGTAGTCGGTCTGGCGACCGACCAATTCGTCGTGCACGATCTCTAGCCGGATCTGCTCACATCGGTTTCGTTTCGTGAGCTTCTCGAGTCGATGCAGCTCCTCGACCAACTCTGTCTCCGTCATCGCCTTTCTGACATCCTTCATCCGTTGAGCGCCTCCCGAACTCGTTGTTTCGTATCGGCGTACCCCAGATCGGTGATCCCGTAATCAAGTCAGGGAGTCGGGCACATGGATGTGACCTTCCATCGGGCATAACACCGGCCTAGCCTGGAATCATGGCTATTACGAGGAAATATGGGGCATTGTCCTCATTCGATCTGGGTGAGGAGATCAACGCCTACGTCCCTGCCAATTCCGGCCGGTTATGGGGAGTGACAGGACGGTTGGTCGGAGTGCGCACACTCTCGCAGGCGACGAACGAGTAACCCGTGCGAGCGTCGAGCTGGGCGACTGTCAGGTGGTGAAGTTCGCCGCGTCCTCCGACTCACATCTCGACGGCGTCATCGATTGACCCAGCTGGTGAAGGGGCTGGACTCTGTACGTGTGTGCCCTCATCGACAAACATCCCCGCCCACCCCCGTGATGAAATCTACCGACGATGACGCGGCCGCGCGAGATAAAAGGGAGGCGGAAGAAAAAGATTGTCCGCGGCGCCTCGCCGATGCCGAGAAGATTTACCCAACGCGTTTCGAGCCGCTAACACGGAAACCGGTGTCGGCCGATCGCGCGTGCGCATAGCGCCGCCGCGCGATCCGCTTGCTCCGGTTCAGCGCGTCGTTGAACCGGTCGAGGGCCCAGGCCGCTCGGACGCCGAGGCGCCCCATGATCAGGCCGACCGCGCGGCCGAACCGCGGCTCGTCGGCCCACACGGTGCGCAAGTCCTCCGGCATCGTTCCCGTCGCTATCCGATCGGCAATGAGAGCGCCGATGTACGGCGCCTGCGCCAGGCCGTGGCCGTTGCACGCGAGTGAGTAGTAGACGTTGCCTCCGGTCGTTCCAGCCACGGGCAACCAACTCGACGTGATGCCGATCCAACCGCCCCACGCCCGGGCGATGGCGATGTCCGCGAGCGGCGGGAACCGCCGGGCGAAGGCCTCCGCCAGGTCGGCCACGACTGACGGATCCGGAGTACGTTCTGGGAGAGGGTATTCGATGGCGCGCTCGATCTTGCGCACTCCGAACACAATGGTGTTGCGCGAGGTGAGGCGGTAGTTCTCCATGATGTTGTGCTGCGTGACGAGCCCGGATCGGCTCGTCCAGCCGAGCGCGGCGATCCGCTCCGGGTCGATCGGCTCGGTCTCGACCTCGGTCACCCACATCGGGGAAGACAACCGCTTCGGGGTGATGTCCCACTCGCCCGCGCAGGCGTTCGTGGCGAGGACGACGGTGCCCGCTCGGACGATTCCGCCGGGGGTCTCGAGGACCACGTCACCGCCCTCCCGGACGACGTAGGTCACCTTGGACTGTTCGAAGACCCGCACCGACGAGCCGAGCACCGCTGCGCGCAACCCTCGGAGAAACTTCCCCGGGTTCATGATGCCGCCGTGGACCTCCCGCATACCGCCGAGGAATCCGTGGGGGATCCCCAGCTCGCGGGCGTTACCCTCCTCGACCTCGGCACCGGCCCTGCGGAGGATCTTCGCGATCCGCCGCGTCCGGCCCAGCTGACCGCGCGACACCGCTGCGAAGACGTTGCCGGTGGCCTCATAGTCGCAGGCGATCCCCCGCGCCGCGATGAGCTCCTCCACGTGCGCCGCAGCGTTCTCTGTGAGGCGGATGATCGCCGGCATCCGCTTGCGGTACAGCAGATCCAGGAGCTGAATGTCGCCGCCCGGCGCGCTGGCCAGCTGCCCAGCGTTGCGCGAGCCGGCACCGCGCCCACAGAACGCCGCTTCGAGCAAGATCGTGTCCACGCCGTACTCCGCGAGCCGCAGCGCTGTCGCCATCCCGGCGAGCCCACCGCCGATCACCGCGACGGAGCAGGTCAAGTTCTCCCTCAGCGGAGGACATACGTCGGCGGGCGGATCGATCCACCCCGAGAAGTCGGTGTAGACCGTGTTCGTCGTCGCGCTCATGCCTGCTCAGCCCCCTGAACGACGACCGTGCCGGCGCTGCCCGCACCATCCACGGCGCGGTTGTGCGCGTCGAAGGCCACGTACGAGCGGTAGATCACAAGCATGGCCAGGCCCCAGGTGAACAGCGCAAGGATGTAGAACAACGTGTGGTTGGCGTCGTCACCCGGGATGTGCCAGAAGTCGTAGATAGACGCGACTACAACGTTGAGGGCCGTGGCGATCCACACCCAGACCGCGTGAGCGTGCTCGCCGAGCGCCCACAGTCGCCGTCCGTAGTACACGAAGAAAGCGCTGACGCCGAGCGCCATCACCAGGAAGAACACCTTGCCAGGGGTGCCGATCTCGATTGCGAACTCGGAGAGGAAGTAGCCGAGCACCGCTGCAAGGGCAAACGCGCCGACCTCGACGGCCGTCGTGGGCTTGTACCTGTGCGTGACCATGAGTAGGCCGAGCACCAGGATCACGGTGAAGCCGATCGACCGGGAAAACGCGTCCAGGAAGAACGCAAAGTGGTACATCGGCGAGTCAGTCCCCGCCTTGAGCAACCCGTAGATCAGGAAGTTCGATCCTGACGTACCCATGATGATCCACTCAAGGCCGATCAGCCAATTCGAGTAGTTCCTGATGAACTTCACACCGCAGATGACTCCGATGGCGATCATCCAGATGTCCGCTGCAGCGAAGAGCAAGTCGCGCATGGTTCGTTCCTCCGTGAGATGTGATCCGTGTCTCGTGACGTCTCTCACGTTGTCGCGGCGAACCCCGCGCGCGCTACAACGAGGTGCAACATCCAGGGCCGAGTGACGCAACACCATGCACCAGATGATGCGATCTCCGTTGGCCGTCCCCAAGGGGCGTGTGCACATTGCACTACCTCTTCAAGAACTAGGAGCAGTGTGTTGTGGCTCATGCGACACCTGACCCGGCACCGTCGTAGGCACAACAAGTGACCACGGACACAACGTCACCTCCGAAAGGGCCCACGATGAAGACACTTCCGCAGACCGAAGAATTCGACATCGCCATCATCGGTGCCGGCATCTCCGGCATCGGCGCCGCGAAATACATCACCGAGGCGTTCCCCGGCAAGCGGGTGGTGATCCTCGAGGGACGCGCGAACATCGGCGGCACCTGGGACCTGTTCAAGTACCCCGGCATCCGCTCCGACAACGGCCTGCACACCTTCGGCTACGAGTTCAAGCCCTGGACCGACCCGGACGCCATCGCGGAGGCCCCCAAGATCCTGAACTACCTGCAGGAGACGCTCGACGAGTTCGAACTGAACCGCCTGGTGCGGTTCGAGCACAGCGTGCAGCGCGCCTCGTGGTCGAGCGAGGACGCCCGGTGGACCCTCGACGTCCAGACCCCCGACGGCGACCGGCGCTTCACCACGAACTGGATCTTCGCCGGCACCGGCTACTACCGCTACGACGAGGGTTACACCCCGCACTTCGAGGGCCGCGAAGACTTCAAGGGTGACATCCTGCACCCGCAGCACTGGCCCGAGGACTACGACTACGCCGGCAAGAAGGTCGTGGTCATCGGTAGCGGCGCCACCGCGGTCACGCTGATCCCGTCGATGCTGAACCACGACGGTGCTGCGGCGCACGTCACCATGCTGCAGCGCACGCCGACCTACGTGGTGCCGTGGCCCAAGGTCGACAGCTTCGCGCAGTGGCTGAGCCGGACGTTCGGCGAGAAGCGCGGCTACGCGATGACCCGGTTCACCAACATCACGACCGACCTCGCCCAGGTCAAGTTCATGCGCGCCTTCCCGAAGCTCACCCGCAAGATCATCCGCCGCGTCAACGCCAAGTCCCTACCGCAGGGCTACGACGTGGACACCCACTTCAACCCGCCGTACGACCCGTGGGACCAGCGCCTGTGCCTGTGCCCCGACGGCGACTTCTTCGAGGCGCTCAGCACAGGTGCCGCCTCCATCACCACCGACAAGATCGTCCGGTTCACCGAGACCGGGATCGCGCTCGAATCCGGCGAACACCTCGACGCCGACCTCATCGTCACGGCGACCGGCCTGAACATGCGCATGCTCGGCGGCATCGACCTCGAGGTCGACGGCACCCCTGTCGCGCTCCCTGACACTGTCGCGTACCGCGGCGCGCTGCTCTCGGGCCTCCCCAACCTGGCCATCTCGATCGGCTACACCACGTCCGCGTGGACGCTCAAGGTCGGGATCCTCGCCCGCTACTTCTGCAACCTGGTCAAGCACATGGACGCCTTCGGATACGACAGCGTCCGTGTCGTAGCCGATCCCGCCATGGAGCACCGGCCGATCCTGGACCTGAGTTCCGGCTACGCCCAGCGCGCGAAGGACATCATCCCCAAGCAGGGCACGGGCCTGTTCCAGCAATCGATGTCCTACCAGCAGGACGCGAAGATCCTCCGCGGCCCCCTGCTCGACGACGCCCTGGTGTTCGGCTCCACGACGGACGACGCAACACCGTCGACGGCGAAAAAGGCCGTCCGTGTCTGAGCACACCGAGGACAGGTTCGCCCAGCTCCCGGGCGGCACCCGCATCTGCTACCGGATGGACGGCCAGTACGGCGCGCCGCCCGTGCTGCTCATCGCCGGCCTCGCCGAGGACCTCACGACCTGGTCGGACCGGTTCGTCTCCGCACTGACCGCCACGGGATTCCTGGTGATCCGCATGGACAACCGCGACTGCGGCCGGTCGACCTACGCGACGACACCGCCGCCGAATACGCTGCAGCAGCTGCTCGGCAAAGCGCGCCGCGACGCCTACACGCTGGCGGACATGGCCGACGACGCGGCCCAGCTGATCGAGCATCTCGGGCTCGGCCCCACGCACGTCGTGGGGCGGTCGATGGGCGGCATGATCGCGCAGACCGTGGCCGCGCGGTACCCCGAACTGACCGCGGCGCTCGCGTCGCTGTACTCCACCACAGGGAATTCCAAGGTGGGGCAGCCCGCGGCATCGACCATGGCGCTCATCGCGAGCCCGCCCCGGCGCGACCGGGTGGGAGCCGTCCGAGCGCACCTGCGCATGACGGCACACCTCGCCGGCACGGCGTACCCGATCGACGAAGTCGAGGAGGCGGCGCACGCCGTCACCACCTGGCACCGCACCGCGGGCGACGGTGTCGCCGGCACCGCCCGGCAGATCCAGGCGATCGCGGCGTCGGGTGATCGCACCGCCGAGCTGGCCCGGATCACCGCGCCCACCCTGGTGATCAACGGCGACCGCGATCTCATCGTGGCACCGTCGGGCGGCGATGCGACGGCGGCCGCGATCCCCCATGCCCAGCACATCGTGATCCCGGGCATGGGGCACCACCTTCCCGACGCCCTCGCCCTGCGCATCGCGGACCACGTCGTCTCCCACATCGAGAGGGTGGCGGTATGACCGAGCAGCGCACCGTCGACGTCGTGGTGATCGGCGCCGGGATCTCCGGGCTGACGGCCGCACGCCGGCTTACCCAGGCCGGACGTTCGGTGGCCGTGATCGAGGCCGGCGACCGCGTCGGCGGCCGCACAATGAACCTGCAGGTGACCGACGGCGTGATCACCGAAGGTGGCGGACAGTGGGTCGGCCCCGGCCAGGAACGCGTCCTGGCACTGATCGACGAGCTGGGCCTGACGACCTTCACGACGTTCATCGACGGAAAGTCGATCTACCACCGCCGCGGCCGCTCGAAGCGCTACGACGGAACGATCCCACCGATGAGCCCGCTGGCCATCGCCGACTTCGCCCAGCTGCAGCTGCGGCTTGAGCGGATGGCGAAATCAGTTCCCCTCGAAGCGCCGTGGACGGCCCGCCGGGCCCAGGAGTGGGACGCCACCACCTTCGGCCGCTGGCTCGACGCGCACTCCTTCACCGCGGAGGCCCGGGAGATGTTCACGATGGCCTTCACCGTCACCAACGCGGAGGACCTGCACAGCACCTCGCTGCTGGTCCAGCTCACCCGGATCAAGGGCGGTGGCGGCATCGATCACGCCGTCAACATCACCGACGGTGCGCAGGAGTCCCGCGTCGTGGGCGGCACTGCGGCGATCGCCGACCGGATGGCGGCCGACCTCGGACCGGCAGTGGTGCTCGACTCCCCTGTGTCCGACGTCCACCAGGACGCCGACGGGGTGCTCGTCCGATCCGCGCGGCTCGACGTACGCGCGGACCGCGTCATCGTCGCGATGTCGCCCGCGGACGCGACCCGCATCCGGTTCACGCCCGACCTCCCGACCCGGCGCAGCATGCTGCAGCGACGGTGGAGCACCGGCTCCGAGAACAAGCTGTTCGCGGTCTACGACCGCCCCTTCTGGCGCGAGCAAGGGCTGAACGGCCAGGCCGTCACCGACCTCCCGGTCGCGAACTACGTGGTCGACAACTCGCCGCCCGACGCGAGCGTCGGCATCCTGCTGACCTTCCACGGCACCGCCGGCGCGGGCGGCGGCCTGCACTGGTCCGACGCGATCCTCGACGATTCCGCTGCGCGCCGCGACGCCTTCCTCGCCGACCTGACCACCCTGTTCGGGCCCGAGGCCGCGAATCCCGTGGCATGCCTGGAGAAGGACTGGACGCACGAGCAGTGGATCAGCGGCTGCGTCGGCTCCCGCGCGCCCGGATCGCTGACCCAGTACACCGACGCGGACCGCCGGCCCATCGGGCGGATCCATTGGGCCGGAACGGAGACGGCGATCCTGAACCAGGGCTACATCGACGGTGCCGTCAGCGCAGCGGAGCGCGCAGCTTCGGAGGTCCTCACCGCTGCGGGCGCCCGGGTCGGCGGGAGCGTGCTCTCATGACGCAGCAGCGCGAAGTGCAGGCACCCGTCGGCACCGGCCTCGAACGTACCCTCGGTGTCCCGCAGATCGTCTTCATGGTGGTGGCGTTCGCCGCGCCGCTGACGGTGTTCGCCGGGCTGATTCCGCTCATGCTTGGCACCGGCAACGGCATCGGCACTCCCGTCGACTTCGTGATCGTCGGGATCGTGCTGGTGATATTCACCGTCGGCTACTCCGCGATGACCCCCGAGGTCCGGAACGCCGGCGCCTTCTACTCGTACGTCCGGCGCGGCCTGGGCACCACCGTCGGCCTCGGTGCCGCGGCGCTCGCCCTGGTCACCTACGCCGTCCTGATGGTGTCCGTGACGGGCTACCTCGGTGCCGCTGCCCGCAACGTGATCGTCACGTTCACCGGGGTGTCGGTGCCGTGGTGGATCCTCTCCGCCTCGGGGCTCGCAGCGATCGGCTACCTGGGATACCGCAACGTCGAGGTGAGCGCGCGCGTCCTCGGTGTGCTGCTGGTCGCGGAGATCGGGATCGTCGCGCTGGTCGACCTCTCGATCGTGCTCCGCGGCGGCGCCGAAGGACTGTCGGCCCAGCCGCTGTCCTGGGGCGCGTTCACCAGCGGCGCCACCGGAACCGGGATCATGTTCGCAGTCTTCGGATTCGTCGGATTTGAGGCGACCGCGGTGTTCCGGTCCGAGGCGAAGGACCCCGACCGCACTGTCCCGCGCGCCACCTACATCGCGGTGATCCTCATCGCCGTGATCTATGCCTTCTCCTCGTGGGCGATGATCAACGGTATCGGGGTCTCCCGCGCCGCCGAGCTCGCCGCGCAGGATCCCGAGGGCCTCGCGCCCGGGCTCGCGACGCGCTACGTCTCGCAGGTCGCGCACGACGGGGTGCAGGTGCTCCTGGTCACCAGCTTCTTCGCGTGCATCCTCACCGCGCACAACGTGGTCTCGCGGTACCTGTTCGCCCTCGGCCGACAGGACGCCCTGCCGCGGCGTGTCGGCGAGGTGCACCCCGCGCACCGGTCGCCGCACGTCGCGTCGGTCCTCACCTCCGCGGTGATCAGCATGCTCGTCGCGGTCACCGCGATCGCCGGGCTCGACCCCGTCACGCAGGTGTACGCGTGGTTCGGCGGCGCGGGGACGCTCGGGCTGATCTCCCTGCTCGCCCTCACCTCGGCCGCGATCGTCGTGCACTTCCTCCGGGAGAGGACGACGAGCCTGTGGCGCGGCACCGTCGCCCCCGTCCTCGCACTTGCCGCGCTCGGGGCGATCCTCGTGCTGGTCGTGAGCAACTTCGACGTACTCATCGGCTCGGCCACCCTCGCGGACGTCTTCCTCGCCGTGCTGGCCGCCGCGTTCGTCGCTGGCCTCCTGTGGGCGCTCGCGCTGCGCCGCAACCGTCCGGACGTGTACGCGACCCTCGAATGACACCGCGTACAACATCGGCCGCCTCTCCGGAAACATCTTCCCCCACTACCGATTAGGACACGCCATGCAAACCACTACCAGCCCTCCTGCCCCGGTCACGGGCGACGCCCGGGTCGTCATCGACGACGATGCGACGCCGATCGTCCGGCTGCTCGGCCGCACCCTGCGGGACTCGTTCCGGACCGGACACGCCGTCGATGCGCTCGAGCGCCTCTCGGGCTCCGTCGCCGTACGGTCGCACAACACCCCCCAGGCCGCCACCGTCGTCGTGGGCGACGGTGCCGCGACCGTCACCGGTGGCGTGACCGGCGGCACGGACGCCGCGCTCGTCGTCGACCTCGACTCCCGCGTGGCCGTCGTCGCCTCCGACGGCGATCCCCTGCTGGCCGAAGCTGTGCGGCAGGCGCTGTACCCGCAGCCGCCGGCGTGGCGCGACGCGGCCGCGCGGTTCTGGGACCTCACCCGCGGAATCCGCGGAATACCGGACGTCCTGGTCGCGGTGGCGCTGGGTCCGGACGGCCCCGAGGAGGCCCACTTCGGCGCGGGCCCGGACACCTACCGCATCGTCGGCAGCGCGGATCAGCTGGCCGGCGTGTTCACCGGAGCCGACTACCTGCTCTCCGCCCTGGAGCACGGCCTGCGCGTGCAGGGGACTCTCTCGCAACTGTCCGTCATGACCGCCGCCTCCTGGAAGGTTCGATTCGATGTCTGATCTCGCCGCACCCGTAGTGAACGCCCCCGCCAAGGCCTTCCGCCTCGAGGCCACCAACCACGACGGCAGCTTCATGGGCAAGAACGTGACACCGGCGAAATTCGCGTCGGGCCGGGAATCCGGCTTCGCGTTCGCCGACATCCTGTTCGCGATCGACATGGGTACCGACATCGTTTTCGGCGACGCCTACCCCGACTGGCGCGGCAACCTCTACGACATCTCGATGATCCCCGACATGAGCACGCTGGTGCGGTGGAAGCCCGGCGTCGATTCCGTGATCGGCGACTTCTGGCTGAAGGACGGCCGCCCCGTGCCGATCTGCCCGCGGAACATGGTCCGCCTGCTGATCGACCGGCTCGCGGCGCTGGGCTACACCGCCACCGTCGCGGTGGAGATCGAGACCACGCTGTTCGAGGAGTCGATCCAGGAGGCCCGGGCCCGCGGATACCGCGGCCTGACTCCGCTGGGCGGCGACACCGGCTCCACCTACTGCCTCGCCCGGTCCGCCGACTGGATCGACTACATGGAGGCCGTCACCGACCGACTGGACCAGCTCGGCATCGTCTGGGAGGCGTGGACCGACGAGGCCGCGCCCGGCCAGACGGAGCTGAACATCGCCCCCACCGAGCCGCTGGCGCTCGCCGACGCGTGGGTGCGGACCAAGCAGGTCATGCGCGAGATCGCCTGCGAGAAAGGTTGTTCGGTCACTTTCATGGCCAAACCGACCGCCGGTTTCGGGCAGGGCGCGCACATCAACCTGTCGCTGCAGCGCGACGGCGTGAACCAGTTCTACTCGCCCGACGGTCCGTCCGAGGTGATGCTGCAGGCGGTGGGCGGACTCATGGCGACGATGGCCGGCAACACGCTGCTCGCGCTGCCGCAGATCACCTCGTACCGGCGCCTGGTGGATGTGTCGGGGCCGCCGACCACCATCTCGTGGGGCGTGAACAACAAGACCGCGGCGCTGCGTGCCATCGCCGGTCACCCGAATTACTCGCGCCTCGAGTACCGCGTGCCCGGATCGGACGTGAATCCGTACTACGCGCTGGCCGGCGTCCTCGCGGGTGTCATCGCGGGCATCGAGCGGAAGATGCAGGCCCCGCCCCAGGTCGACGATATGGCGTGGTGCCTGCCCGACTACTGCGGCGTCGCGCGCATCCCCGACTCCATCACCAAGGCGATCGCCGCGCTCGACGCAGACGAGATCCTCCGCGAATATCTCGGCGACGAGTTCGTCGACTTCTGGACGGCGTCGCGCCGCTGGGAGTGGATGGAGTTCCACACCAAGGGCGGCGACCCGTACACCGAACTCTCCGAGTGGGAATCCCGACGCTACTTCGAGTTCTCATGAGCCGCCGGCCACTGATCGGGATCACCGGCCGCCGTTTCGAACTGAGCCTGATCGCCGGATCCGACCCCCGGTACGGCAAGGCGTGCATGGACTCGTTCATGTCCGCGTTCGCGACCCGCATCGCGCAGGCCGGCGGCGTGCCGGTGCATCTGCCTTACGACGCCGCCCCCGACGACGCCAGCGAGTGGCTGTCGGGCGTGGTGATCACCGGCGGGCAGGACGTCCATCCCTCCCGCTGGGGCGGCGACACCTCCGTCGTGCGCGACGTGGACCCGCGCACCGACACCAACGCGCACGATCCGGAACGCGACGAGTACGAGTTCGCCCTCACCCGTGCGGCCATAGACCGCGGGATCCCCGTGCTGGGAGTGTGCCGCGGCCTGCAGGTGCTCAACACCGCGCTCGGGGGCACGCTGATCGCCGACCTTCCCGCGGGGCCGATCCCGCACCTGTCCCCGCAGTCCGCGCCCACCGACGGCGACGCCGTCCACGTGGTGCGGTTCGAGCCGGGCTCGACCGCGGCGCGGGTCTTCGGCCCCACCATGACCACGAACTCGTGGCATCACCAGGCCGTCGACCGATGCGGCGACGGCCTGATCGTCACGGGCCGGACGTCCGACGGTGTCGTCGAGGCCGTCGAGATGCTCGGCGCACCGATCCTCGGCGTGCAGTGGCACCCCGAGTGGATGGACAGCGACGACCCGGCGATGAGCTGGATCGTCGACGAATCGAAGAGCCGACAGGAGGCCTGGCAGTGACAATCACCTCGCACACCGACGACGCCGGGCGGCGGGTCGCCGTCGATCCGAGCGAGTTCGGCGACGCCCCGCGGATCGGCACCGTCACCGGACTTCTGGCCGACGGTGCCGCCCGCACGCCGGGCGCGGAGTTGCTGCGGTTCGGCGGCGAGTCGTGGACGTACGAGCAGGCCGATGCGGCGTCGTCGCGGCTCGCGCACCTGCTGATCTCGGACCACGGCATCGTCCCTGGAGACAGGGTTGCGATCATGCTGCCCAACGTCGCCGGCTGGCCGCTCACCTGGTTCGCCGTGCTCAAGGCCGGCGCGGTCGCCGTGCCGGTCAACTCCGCCTACCGCGCGACCGACCTGCGGTTCGTGCTGGAGGACTCCGGCACCCGCGTGATCGCGACCGATGCGGACCACCTTCCGCTGGTACGGGAGGTGATCGCGAGCGATCCGGCGGTCGCCGGCGTCGGCGTCGTCGACATCGCGGAGACTACCGGCACAGAACACCCGTCGACCGCCCCCGCCGTGGACATCCGCCCGGACACCCTGTCCAACCTGCAGTACACGTCGGGCACCACCGGTTTCCCGAAGGCGTGCATGCTCACGCACGACTACTGGACCCGGATCGGGTGGACCTGCGCCGGAGCGGCCGGCCTCGGTACCGACGACGTGCTGCTGACTGCCCAGCCCTTCTCGTATATGGACCCGCAGTGGAACGCCGTGCTGGCGTTGACGACCGGCGCTCCGCTGGTGGTGCTGCCGAAGTTCTCGGCGTCCGGATTCATGCGCGACGTGCGCCGCCACGGCGCGACGTTCTGCTATGTGCTCGGATCGATGCCCACGCTGCTGTTCAAGCAGCCGCCCGGCCCGGAGGACCGGGACAACCGGCTGCGCGGCGTGTTCTGCTCCGCGATCCCCGTGGCGCTGCACGCCGCGCTGGAGGAGCGCTGGGGCGCACCCTGGCGCGAGCTCTACGGCATGACGGAAAGCGGGATCGACCTGTTCAGCCCGTTCGCGGACACCGCCGCCGTCGGCAGCGGAACCCTCGGACATCCCGTCCCCACCAAGCAGGTCCGGATCGTGGACGCCGACGATGCCGAGGTCCCGGCCGGGACACCGGGCGAGCTGACCGTGGCCGGAACGCCGATGATGCTCGGCTACTGGAACCGCCCCGAGGAGACCGAGAGGACCCTGCGCGACGGCCGCCTCCACACCGGTGACGTCGCCGTCAAGGACGAGCACGGCGGGATCCGCCTCGTCGGCCGCCTGAAGGACATGGTGCGGCGCGGCGGGGAGAACGTGGCCGCCGCGGAGGTGGAGGCCGCGCTCGAGCGCGACGAGGCCGTGGTCGCGACCGCCGTGGTCGCCGAACTGGACGACGTGCTCGGCGAGGAGGTCAAGGCCTTCGTGCAGCTCGCGGTGGATGTCCCCGCGGACCGTTCGATGGCCGAGGCGATCGTCGCCCGCGTCGCGGAGCACCTCGCCCGATTCAAGGTTCCGCGCTACGTCGAATTCGTCGCGGACTTCCCGCGCACCCCGTCCGAGCGGGTATCCAAACCCGCACTCAAGGCCCGCGCCGCGCAGGCTCCCGGCACCGTCCATGACCTGCGCGCGTCAGCACCGTCGACCAAGGAGATTTCACATGGATAACACCGACCAGGCGACCGAGAACGTGCTTGTCGAGGTGACCCGGGAGGTCGCCGTCATCACGCTGCGCCGCCCCGAGAAGCTCAACGCTCTCACCGCGCCGATGCGCCGGCGCCTTTCCGCGCTGATCCGCGAGTACGGCACCGGCGACAAGGCCAGGGGCGTAGTGCTGACGGGGACCGGACGCGCGTTCAGCGCGGGCGAGGACCTCGCCGCCGCGCCCACATCGTTCGAGGAGATGCGGGAGAGCTTCGAGAGCTTCCACGACGTGACCCGCGCCGTGATCGAGACCCGGGTGCCCGTGATCGCGGCGATCAACGGCATCGCCGTGGGCGGTGCGTCGGAGATCACGCTGTGCTGCGACGCCCGACTGGGCACGCCCCGGACGGAGTACTACCAGCCCGAGAACGGACGCGGCCTGACCATCTCCAACGCGTCCAGCATCCTCCTGCCCCGCATCGTCCGCGGCCACGCGATGCGCATGGTCCTGGCCTCCGAGCGCGTCCGCGCCGACGAGGCGCTGACCATCGGCCTGCTCGACGAGATCGTTGAGCCGGAAGCACTGCTGGACCGCGCCATCGACACCGTGCACGCGTGGACCCCCGAGGGCGTCAACAACACCGCCCTGCACCTGGAGCTACTGCGGCCGTCAATCGAGGAGATCGAGCGCGCCTTCGAGCGCGAGGACGCCGCGGCCGACGAGTCCTGGAACAGCGGCGCGCTCACCGCCGGCGTCCAGGGCTTCTGGGACGCACGCACACCCGCCACCGCGAACGTAGCGAACCGATGATCATCACCCGCGCCGCCGTGCTCACCGAGGTGGGCCGGCCCCTGCACCTGACCGACATCCGTGTCGATGATCCCGAGCCGCACGAGGTGCGGGTCGCCGCCACCCACGTGGGGCTGTGCCACAGTGACCTGCACTATATGACCGGAACCGTCGAATCCGAGGTCCCGGTCGTCGTCGGGCACGAGGTGGCGGGCATCGTCGAGTCAATCGGCTCGGCCGTCACCGACCTGAAGCCCGGCGACCGCGTGACCGGCGCGCTGACCCCGTCGTGCGGACACTGCGCGAACTGCAACGCCGGCCGCTCCACCCAGTGCCAGCGGCAGGCGGAGATCCGGCGCCGCCCCCGGCCCGCGTACGCGCTGCCCGACGGGACGCCCGTCGCGCGCCTCGGCGACGTGGGCGCGTTCTCCGAGCACATCCTGCTCCGCGCGAACGCCGCGGTGAAGCTGCCCGACGACGTGCCCACCCGCGTCGGCTGCCTGCTGTCCTGCTGCATCGTGACCGGCGTCGGCGCGGTGTTCCGCGGGGCGCAGGTGCGCCCGGGTTCCACCGTCGCGGTGATCGGCTGCGGCGGAGTCGGTTCGGCCATCATCCAGGGCGCGCGGCTCGCGGGCGCCTCGGCGATCGTCGGCATCGACCTCGACGACGCCCGGCTCAAGGCCGCGCACGAGTACGGCGCCACGCACACCATCAACGGTGCGGGCGAGGTGCGGGCCGACATCACCGAGCTGCTCGGCGACGGGGTGGACTACGCCTTCGAGGCCGTCGGCTCGGCACGCACCGCCGCGACGGCGCTCGCGATCGTGCGGGCCACCGGCACCGCGTGCCTGGTGGGCATCGCACCCGACGGGACCGACGTGCCCGTCCCCGCCTCCGACTTCTTCTTCAGCGAGAAGCGCCTGATCGGCTCGTACATGGGCTCCGGCCAGGCACGCGAGGACATCGGGCAGTTCGCCCGCCTGTACCAGCAGGGCCGACTGCTGCTCGACGAGATGGTCACGGACGTCATTCCGTTCGAGGAGATCAACGAGGGCTTCGAGGCCATGAAATCGGGCGACGTCACGCGGATCGTCGTCGCCATGCCCACCAGTTCCGAGACCGAGGTGACCCAGTGACCACCGAAACCACCACCCTCGCCCAGCCCCGCAGCTACATCGCCGGGGAGTGGGTCGAGTGCGAGACGCTCGACACCTGGAACGTCGACCCGAACACCGGCGAGCCCGTGCACCGCGCGGTGACCACCACCCAGGCCGATCTGGACCGGGCGCTGGACCTCGCGCAGCGCGTCTACGACGCGACGGATTTTACCGCCGACGACGTCCGGATCGAACGCGCCGAGGCGCTGGAGCGGGCGGCGGCGAACGTCGAGCAGCGGCTCGGGGAGATCGCGCGGCTCGACGCGCTCACCAGCGGCACGGCGATCGGCGCCACCCGCAAGATCGCGGCGTTCCTCCCGCACCGCCTGCGCGGCGCCGCCGCCGAGGCGCGGAACATCGCCCGCGTCACCGCTCTCCCCGCGGGCGGCCGCGACGTTCGGCTGTACCGGATCCCGTGGGGTCCCGCGGCGATCCTCACCCCGTGGAACGGCCCCAGCTTCATCCCGGCGGCGAAGGTCGCGAGCGCGATCGCCGCCGGCTGCCCGGTGCTGCTCAAGCCGTCCGAGCACGCGCCCGCCAGCGCGCAGGTGATCGCCGAGTGCTTCGTCGACGCCGGCCTGCCCGACGGGGCCCTCCAGCTCGTGCACGGCCCCGGCGACATCGGCGCCGCGCTGACGGGCGACCGCCGTGTCCAGGTGGTCTCGTTCACGGGCGGCCCGGGCGCGGGCCGAGCGATCGCCCGGGCGGCGGCGGAGGACTTCAAGGTCCTGCAGCTGGAGCTGGGCGGCAACAACCCGGTGATCGTGCTCGACGACGCCGACCTCGGCGTGACCGCGGACGGGATCATCACGGGCATAACGAACCTCAACGGCCAGTGGTGCGAGGGCCCGGGCAAGGTGCTCGCGCCGCAGCACCTGGTCCAGCCGCTCCGCGAGGCGCTGGGAGAGCGCATCGCGAAGCTGCGGATCGGGCACTCGCTGGACGAGGCCACCGACATCGGGCCGATCTCCAACGAGCCGCACTTCCGCACGCTGCGAAAGCGGATCGACGGCCTGCGCGCGCTCGGGGCCGAGATCGACCAGCCGGGCGAGCGGCCCGCGCTGGCAGGGTTCTTCCTGTCCCCCACGGTCGCCACCGGTTCCGACCCCGCCCGCACGACGGCGGAACTGTTCGGGCCGGTCGTCTCGCTGCACGGCGTGGACTCCGAAGAGGAGGCGCTGCGGGCGGCGAACGCGCACCCGTCGGGCCTGGACGCGTACGTCTTCGGCACCGACACCGACCGCGCGATCGCAGTCGGCGCCCGGATCAAGTCCGGCGAGATCCGCGTCAATGGCGCGAAGGTCGCCGACCTCGGCGACGACTCCGCGCAGAGCTTCTGGGGTCCGTCTGGCATCGGCGGGCACGGTCCGGCCGAGTCGATCCGGGTGTTCTGCGGCGACCGTGTGGTCGGCGTGGACTCGCCGGACCTTCCGATGTAGGCCGTGACCGAACTCGAACGAAGAGGAGGAACACCGATGGACAAGAACACCACTCATGACGTCACGGTGCTCGGCTGCAGCGGTCGAGGCCGCACTCGCACGCACACTGGCCGGCGCCGGCCACAGCGTCGCCGTGTGGAACCGTACACACGCCAGGCCGAGGCGCTGGCGAGCGAAGCGATCACACCCGTGCAGGAGGTCGCCGACGCCGTCGGCGCCGCACCGCTCGTGCCGGCCTGCCTGTCCACCTACGACGATGCGCTCGCCGTCCTGCGGGACGTGCCGGGCTGGACCGGCGCCACGCTCGTCAACGTGGGCAGCGGCACGCCGGTGGAGGTCGACTCGTTCGCAGAGTGGGCCAGTGGACGCGGCACCGACTACCTGGATGGCTCGAGCCTCGGCTATCCCGCCGGCATCGGCACCGAGGCGGCGGCGATCCTCTACTCCGGATCCGAAACCGCGTGGGCCGCACACGGCGAGACGCTCACGGCCCTGACTCCAATGTCGGTGTGGGTGTCGCCGGAGGTCAGGACCGCGAGCGTCCTGAACGCGGGACTCGTCGGCATGTTCCTGGTGCCCGCGGTCAGCGCGTACGTCGAGGCGGCGACCTATGTGCTCGGTCAGGGTGTCGATCGGTCCCTGCTCGACAACCTCACGCCGGCGGTGTTCGCATCGACCCAGGCGGAGACCGCCAGGGCCGCGATCGACGGCGACGACTTCGCGACGGACCAGGCGACGATCGCGACGTACGCGCAGGGCCTCGACGGGGCCGCCGCCATCATGGCGGAAGCCGAAGCCGGAATCCGGAATCCGGGCGCGCGTGTTCACCGCCGCCATCGAGAACCTCACCGCCGCTGTGGACGCCGGCCTCGGCGATCTCGGGTTCGCGGCCCAGGCGAGGATCGTCGCCGTGGCGGGGTAAGCCGGGGCGAGACGGCCCGGGCGGGACGCCGCGGGTGTCAGTCGCGCAGCTGCACGAGCATGAGCGCGGCGACGACGCTCGCGGCGCTCTCGGCGAGCGGCACAGGCAGGAGTTGGTCGGCTCGCGCCAGCCTCCGCTCGACGGTGTTCCTGTGCGTGAACAGGCGCTCGGCGGCGGCGGAGCCGTTGAACCGCTCCTGGATGTAGGTAAGCACCGTCTCGCGCAGCGCCGGGTCGGCGATGGCCAGGTCGCCCAGCGTGTCGGTGACGAACTGATCGGCCTGCGCCATGTCGGCGGTGAGAACCGAGACCAACGCGACGTCCTCGTAGCGCACGACGATCCGGTTCGAGCCCAACCGGGCCAGCATCCGCTGCGCGGACGCCGCGTCGAGGTGGCTGCGACGAAAACCTTCGAGGTCCTGTCCCGGGCGTCCGAAGGCGAGGTGGATCCCCGGTGTTTCGGCGACGATCCGTTCGGCGACCTCGGTCGGAGGGACCACGTGCGCCGAGACCCACACCCACAGGGCGGTGGTACTCGCGTTGAGGGTGAGCCGGCGCCCGGCACCGCACATCCGCATCACTGCCTCCGCAGCGGTGTCGAGGCCCGCCGCCTCGTCTGCCGAATCGCTCCAGATGATCGCGGCCACGTGGTCCCCCGTCAACGCGTAGCCGAGACGCGATTCCGCCCTCGCGCGACCGATCGGCGCGCCTTCGAGCAGCAACTGGACCGTGGCGTGTCGTTCGGCGTTCGCCCCCTTGGCGAGATCGACGCGCTCCCTCTCCACGAACTCGTCGAGCGCGGCGATCGAATCGTCGATGAATGTCGCCATCGAGCGCTCAGACACCTTTATCAGTTCCCGGAGTTCGTCGAGGTCGGTGGTGGCGGCGAAGCAGCCGTCGACCCACATCGACCACGCGCCGTGCTGAGCGCCGCGCCAGGAACCTAGGTCGTGCAGGTCCAGTCCGCGGCGCACGACGTCCCGCGCGAACTGCAGGATCTCCGGATCCATGCTCGGCGGAACCCGCATGCCGGGATCCTGCATGTTCGCGGACAACCAGTGCAGCATGTTGGTCCTGTTCATCCGGCGGTCCGCCTCCACGAGCTGCGGATCGTCGAGCACCGCGCGGTAATCCGCTGACTCGTGTGCTGCCGCCGTCACCTCTTCCGCAGCGGTGTCGGCTGCAGCGAGCATGTGCTCGGCCACCAGCCGGATGAGCGCCGAGATGCGCACGCTCGGGCGCGGCCACGATGTTCCCACTGTCGCACTGTAGCGCTGCGCCGGTCCGGCCGCGCAAACGCTGCGCCTCACGGCGGCATCTAATCCGAAAATGAGGTGACGTGCCTGCGGTGCCGGCACGTGCGTTGTCCCGGCGGCACGTAGCGGAGCCGGGAAGGTCGTGGTGGTGTTGTGCGGGTCAGGCGGCCGGGGTGAGGGTGACGGTGCAGCCGAGGGCTTCGAGTTGACGGATGTGGTTGCGTTTCTTGGTGTCCGGGTTGATGTGGCGGGTGTAGGCCGAGGTCGTGGAAGGTGGTCTGGTAGTCGGAGAACAGGTGCCAGACGATGGACATCGACCCCGACGGCTTCGTCGAGAACGTCGCCGGACAAACTCGGAATCCTCACTCATCGCGTCAAAACGGACATGAAGAACTTCAAGGAGTTCATCGAGTCCCGCGGACACGAAACCGGCGCTTGGCGCGGCAACGTCGAACGCCCCGACCAGGTTCGCCTCGACGAAGCATAAAACCCTTCCGATCTTCATTCGACCGGACCGCGAATTCGTCGAGGCTTCGGCGCCGACTCAGGATGACGCACGTCTGAAGGCGCAGGCACCCGCTCGCGGGTAAACCCGGGCGTGAACTGCTGCACGGCAACTACTTCGGAAGCGTGGGCGTGGGGAGTGGAATCCGCCGCACGATTTTCGTCGCCGTCATGCATCTAGAGTGCGCCATCGGCCTTCGCAGCCTTCGTCAAATGGCTGTCCGTCACGTTCTGCGGAGGTGTCGAGATCAGTTGATACAACCGTTGGAACACAGAGGCTGCCCCCCGGCCTATCTTAGAAACCGAGGGCAGTCGCTTCGCGTACAGTGCTGTTCCGCTTGTTTTCGATCCTCTCGCCCAATAGGGAATGTCGGCAATACCAACCGTCAGCGAGGTAGGGGAACTGTTCGAGATCTTTGACAGACTCAACCCGCCGTGCTCGCAGATCACAGTGCTCAGCTACGTCGACGGACCCCGATCCCTTCCTCCGCGAAGCCGCCCGCGCAGCACGACCCCCTACATGACGACAGTCGCCGAGTTGGAAGCATCCGAACAATTCCGCCGCGCCCGTAGCTCTGGGTGGCCACACGGTTCTTTGTCGTGACCAGACTCTATGCACTTTCCTCGTCATCTCTGCTCCGGGCAACGGACAACCGGACCCTCCCGCGAAAGGGAAGCCGTGGACCTGGCAGAGCAGTGATCCGCCCTCCACCAGGTAGCGGCCACCCCACACCCCCGCCGCTTCCCCACGAGCAAGGGCGCCCGCCAAACACTCCGACATATGGGAACAACTGCGACACAATGACATCGCCCTCGACAGCTCCTCACGCGCCGAAGAAAACCACCATTCCGGATCGTGCGACCGACACGGAGCAGTCACTACGTGTTCCAAGCCCACTCGGCGCTTCCCCAGTCCTGCCTAGGCTATTTCGTGTCGAAATCGGATTCGGTGCACGAGGCGGATGCACCGGCACCATTGGAGGTGTTCTCCGTCAACACCTTCCGTCGACAATGAACGCGCACGTGATCGCCCCGTCGTCATCGAACCCGTTACTGGCGGTCACCGTCGCAATCTTCACCAGTCCCGTCACCGTGACCTCCTTGGTCCACGGCCATGTGCGCTTATTCTTCGGCGGGTACTGCTGACCCGTACTGCGGCGGATACCCCTGGCGTGGCTGCTGAACCGTAGGGCTGTTGAGGCGATTGCCCGTAAGGCTGATGCGGGTCTGGACCATACGAATTGGGTCCTGCGGAGGCAGCGTCATGATGACTTCCTTCGGCTCTGCGCACACCCATCACCTGGGGGCTCTCCCATAGGAGTACCAGAGCAACGCCCCCATACGGGCAGCTTGCGAAAACCCGCAACCTCAACCACACGACGATCCCAACGAACAACTCACCACAGGAATCACTGCCTACCCTTCACGTGGCAGGTGCCCAGCCCTGCGCGTGGCACGGGGAAGCCTGTTTTCCGCACGCACTGAGCGGGTAGCTCACCCAGATGAGCACCGGACACGCACCAACCGGCGACGGAGCCCGGCCGCAACGCCCAGAACCGCGTCCCGAGGCCACTGCACCGCCACGCGCAGATTCGGAATGGAACTATCGCGTCCGCCACGAGACACCCACCCAACGTCTCGACCGCAACTGGTCCCACATCCTCCAAGAGCTCCGGGTAGTCCAGACCGGCATGCAGATCCTCACCGGCTTCCTCCTGACATTGCCCTTCCAACAACGCTTCTCGGATCTGCAAGCTTTCGAGAAGGACTTGTATCTGATCACGCTGGCAATGTCGACGGCAGCGACGATCGTGCTCGTATCACCTGTCGCCATGCACCGCCTACTCTTCAGGCGTCACGCCCTCCCCGTCCTCGTCGAGCAGGGTCAACGATTCGCCGTCACCGGCCTTCTCCTACTCGGCGGCGCACTGACTGGCGTTCTCACCCCGACTTTCGATGTAGTCGTCAACAAAACCACAGGCCTGATCGCCGGCGGCTGCGCCGTACTTCTGGCAATCACATTGTGGTGCTGCTACCCACTTCTCTTCGCACACCAGCTGCATCTCGGCCGCCCCGAGAAACAACCCGACGAACCACAGCACCCACGCAACCACCATTAGACCGCGGATGCTGACGCATCACGCATCCGAATACACCACCGCCGATGTTTCAGCCCGCCGGCCCCTCGGTAACTACCCCACGCGGCGAACGGTTCGGTGAGTCGCACACAGGCCCTCACCCGCACTCTGTCACTCACGACGGTGGACACCTGACCCGAACAAACCGCACTCCAACACTTTTTGGTGTCGCCAACCGCACCGAAACGGGCGACGCACCGCCGCGCCTCCTATCCCCGAACGCTGCGACAGGCATCCCTCAACCGGCGAAAGGTTGTTCGGCTGCGAGTCGAGTGCGATGCTGCATCCCCCGAAGACCCGACCGTCACCACCGCATACCGGAAGTTCGGATCCGCCACACCCAGCCGATCAGCGCTCCCGGAAGTCCAGGCGCGCAACGACAGCCAACCCTATACACAACACGATCACCAGCACTGCAACATTGATCATCACGATCTCCCCTCTGGCAACCGTGTGGGGTCAGTCAGTCCCAACGCACGGTGAACCAGACTCATACGGCAGTCTGGGCGAGCCTGTCGAGAAGCAACTTCTTCCCGATCTCCGCACCCTTGGGGCTCTCGCTCTGGGCTTTACGGAACAGATCGGCCACTTCGCCGTCCCCGTCACGCTCGGCATCGTCGATGTAGGTCTGCATACGCAACGCATTACTCAACGACGCTTCGACGAACCAGATCAAGTTGTAGTCCTTGTCCCGTGTACCCGTCGCCGCACCGGATTCCAGCCCACTCATGGCCCTCTCTCCTTCTCTATTCCCGCCGACTTTCCCCTGTCCATGGCCATACCCCGCACAGACGACGTCCACGCGGCGCATCGGCAATCGTCAACGAACACCGCCCCCCACTCCCGGGAGAATCCGCGGCCGCCGACAGAACTGACGTGTACGCGCATCAGTCCTGACGCTGCACCGGTTTCACCATCCGCCTTGCCGGGTAATCCGCCCTGACGGCGGAACGCTGCCCAGGCAACGAGTCGCCGAACAGGGCCCTTCCCGGCAAGCACCAACCGGTAACGGCCCGCGCGCATCCCACACGACGCGAGCCAACGGGATACGCCCGATTCGTCGGCTGCCGTCACCAGCAGCCGGCGAATCGCCCACACCCAGCGAAACCCCCGAAAAGGTCGCCCGCAACCGGTCACACCTCGCTGACCGGAACTCCGCACACTGTGCTCTACGACAAAATTCGCCTCGCGGATAATCAGCAGCTGCGATTGGATAACATCCTCGTACGCAGCACCCGCAGAACACTGCCCCTACCTCGGCATCGCCGGTGAGAGCCGAGCCCGGGACGCACGCCGACTCTCAGCAGGCCTGCCGATGGATCGCCGCCACCGCGTGCACCGACGACGACGTCGCCCACATGCGCCGCCGCTACGGTTTCCCCACCGCACCCTGACCCGCGAACTCCCGGGGCTCGGCCACGGATCGACCTACTGCCGCTCCCAACTCGGTCCCAGCCGATACTCAGGACTTTGTTCCGGTGCCTTTCGGAACGAGAGCGCCTCGGTCGGCGTACATCGACTCGATACGAGCCTTGATCTCGGCAGTACTCATCGAACCGCTGTGCACAGCCGGCCACGAGTTCGATCTCGAAGTCTGAACGTTCATCTGAAAGGTCCTTCACACATTGAGGATTGAAGATTAGAAGCGGTTCGGCCGAACGGCGTCAGACCACACGACATGAGCCGGGTAGGTCCGTCTGATCGTTCGTCAGTAACGACCAGACGGACCCTGCACGCCCTTGCCGACGGGAAGGACGCACAACTGCACTCCGCCAACGGCGTCGATAGATTCCAGACGGGGAACTATCGACCCCCACCGGCGGACACACGCCACCGCCCATGGCGGGTGGGATTGCGCTCTCGACGAATCTACGCAGCGTGCAGAATCCGAGAAGAGGCGTCCTCGATACTCCGATTCGGTGTCATCGTCGACGTCGCGGCACCCGCGCTGCCCCCTGTGACGACCTGACGCCACCACGCTTCACGTTCCTCGGATTCCGGCCACACCACCACATCGAGGTCATCGACATCCATGCGAGTACTCCTTCATGTCCTCTGACCACCTGTTACCCCGCCTACGGTCCTGTAAACCCTTCACAGCTTCGACGTCGGATCGACCGTCGACTCCGCCACCAGCGCCGGGCTCGGCATGCCGATCTTCGGGCACCATGTGCCGCGGTGCCCGCCGGGAGGCAGTTTCGTGGGCAACAACGCCCCGAGGTGGTCGTAGCGCTGGACATGCAATCCCCCACTACTACCGCCGTTGGCCGCCGTCGCCGCCACGATCGCCTCGTTGTCCGAATCGAAGAACTCCTCGGCGGTCGATCCGTCCGCGAACGTGAACCTGTACCGTTCCATCACGCAACCTCGCCGTCTGTCGAAAGAAGCTGGTAGACCGAAAATAACTCGTAGACATTGTGTTCGGACGAAACTCTGCACGGTATGCGTTCACGCTGCGCGCCGGAAAAGGTGATTGCCGAGCCGGTCACACCTCTCGCACTTTCTACCGTCCAAGGCCTGTACCCGCTGCTGCTCGGTACTCGCAAAAGACGTCACAGTGTGTGAGCGTCTCGGCAACCACCGCGCAAGAACCCACGGACCCTGCCCGCAAGTCCTCACACCCGAGGGTCCCCCGCTGCGCCGTCGAGGGCCGGGCAACGAGAAACCCGCCCACGCCCCTAACCCTGTGGAGGGGAGCGTTGGGTCGCCCGAGGCCGCATCACCGGAACCCGATACGTATACCGGGACATCATGATCGGCGGGGCCACCAAGCCGGGGTCGAGGGTGCAGCCGGCAATCCGGGTGAGCAACACCCACGCCGCCGGAGTGAGCGCATCGGCGAGAATCCGATCCGAATCCTCCACCACGGCAGCATATTCCAGTTCGTGCCAGAGGCGGATACCCAGCCTCTCCCACTCCGAGTCGCCGCGCCGACCCCTGCCGGCTACTTCACGCTCATCCTCGGCGATGCGGTCGATCTCGACGTCATCGACCCCAGTCATTGTCGCTGCACCCTCTCGAAACCTGCTGTTGTGGACTGCGGACTGTTCCGGCGTGCTGTTCACGCATCGAGCTGCTTGCTCTCCTGCTTGTGGCCCACCTCCTTGCTGCTCCCGTTGCTGTTCCCGGCGCTGCTGATCTCGATCTTGCGGGGCTTGGCCCGCTCCGCGAGCGGGATCGTCAACCTCAGTACGCCCGCGTCGTAGCCGGCCTCGATATTGTCGGTGTCGAGGTTCTCGCCCAGGAACAGTTGACGACTGAATACCCCGCGCGGGCGCTCAGCGGCAATCATCTCCGCCTCGCTGGCGCGAACCGGCCGCTCGGCGTGCACCGTCAACACATTGCGGTCCACATCGAGGTCGAGTGAATCCGGGTCCATGCCGGGAAGATCGAACTCGACGACGAACTGCTCACCTTCCTGCCATGCATCCATCGGCATCACCGCCGGCTGCGAAGCAGTACCCAACAGCTGTCGGGTCAGGCGGTCAAGGTCACGGAAAGGATCGGTGCGCATCAACATTTTCGGTCACCTCCAGGAAAAGTCACTGGAACCGTTCACTGACTACCACCACCGCATCCACCGAACTTCTACAGTAGATGCTGTAGATTTGGTATATCATCAAACACACATCGGATCAAGAGCTTGCCCGCAGATATCGAAATTTCTTTGATGGGAGGACCATCATGGCGCGCAACCCCGCTATCGCCGAACCCCCTGGCCTGTACGCGATCTCGGTGACATCGGAGCTCTCCGGATTCACCGCCGGCACGCTGCGACTCTACGAACAGTACGGCCTGATCACCCCCGCCCGCACCCGCGGCGGTACCCGCCGCTACAACGACGAGGACCTTACTCGTCTGGGCCGCATCACAGAACTCATCGCCGACGGCATCAACCTCGTCGGCATCAAACGAGTCCTCGAACTCGAAGACAGCACCGCCCTACTACGCCGCGACAACACCCGGCTACGCGCAGACAACGCCCACCTACGCCGGAAAAACACACACGACACAGAGAAACGTCCGTGATCGCCCGACAGAGAAAGGGCCACCGCCATGGAAGACAACCGCATTCGCTCAGCCCTCGACGCGACACCCGACACCGACTACCTCGAACAAACCATCCCAGCCGACCCGAATGCAGTGGATGCCGTCGACCTCGAAGCCCTCACCACGGAACTCGACACCCCATGGCCGGCGCCCGAGGGAGATCTGCTCGAACAATCGACACCCGCCCCGCTCGACGACGAACGCTGAGGTTCCCTGTCCGACTGGTGCACTACACCAACCGGGCAGGGAACGCCCTGCCGACCCGAGGCATCTCTGTATCCGAATACGTTGTCTAACAGCTCTTTCGGGAACGACTGCACGACCGGGTCTGAGAGTGCATACGATACGAAAACTTCCCGGTAAGGATCACTTCATGCTCGTGCCACCTAGGAGGCTCTGCCTCACCGGGCATCCGGGTTCGCCAGCACCAACGACGAGTACGCCGCGGCGCTGATCCCTCGTCGCCGCGCGTTCTCCGCCAGCCGTGCAGTTGCGAGTTCGATCGAAATACCGTCGAGTTCGGCGATCATGCCGACTGCCTGTTCCACGTCGCCGCGGACCGCGATCAGCTTCTTGACCGCCGTCACCACCTGCGAATGACGATCCTGACGACTGTCCGTGGACAGAGTCAGAGCGGCCAAATCTGCCATCGACTGCCCGTATGCATTACTACGCTCCGCGCTGTGCCACGAATCGTGAGTAAAGACCACGAGTGATCCGAGCGATGTCCGACCCAACCTCATCGGAAAGCAGCGGCACCCGCCCAGCCCATGTTCGAGTCCTGAGCGACCGAATTTCCGCCACCGCTCCCCCACGTCTTTGAAGCTGTCGACCATCACAACCGCTCCGCTCTCAGCGCTCAGCGCAGCCGGACCCGATATGGCAAGAGTCCGGTCGGGAACGAACTCGGCATTTGCCGACTCCACCAACACATCGAGATAACCTTGCTCCCCGTTTCGCACGACGAGGACGCACCACACACCGCTCAGATTCTGTCTCGATCGCTCAACGATCGTCTCGAGTACACGCAGGGAATCGAAGTCGGTGGTGAGAAGATGAGTCACCTCGGCAATGCTCAATTGTATTGCGGGGGTGTTCATCCTGGGCTCCCATCGTCAAGTACTGCAGAGACATTGCGCGATCTTTCCGAATCAGATGTCATCCGTCGTCACCACCGTGTGCGAATCGGATCCGCCGATTCACGACATCTGCGGCGATCTCCCAAATCGGCCTCCCCGAGGAGTACGCGGCGGCTCGAAGCCGAGAAAGCGACTCTTCGACCGAGACACGAAGTTGGATCGCGATCATCCCGACTGCCTGGTTCACCTCGGGTCGGTGAAAGGCATTGACGAGCATCCCGGCGTCCAGATCACCGGTGACAGGAAGTTCGGCAAGAATCGCCATCGAAATCGCAGCGGCACTCGCAGTCGCCAATTCGATCTGCTCGTCGTCGAGGCCAATGGGATCGAGACGGTACAGTTCGAGCACACCGAAGACATCACCTCCGCCCCTGAGCGGAAAGGCGAACACCGATCCGACACCGGCTTTGTCTGCCTCGCTGGCAAACCCCGGCCAGATGTCATTGGCGGAATCACTGGAAGTGTCGTTGCAGAACATCGGTCGCTCAGTTGTAAATGCATCAACGCACGGACCGTCACCGCCGGTGAACTGTAGTTCGTCGAGATGTTGTGCCACCGAGTCCGTCGCGTACATCAATTCCCTCGACGAAGAGCTGCTGAGCACTGTGATCGCCGCCCCTTGAACTTCCGCCAGCCTCAAACACTGTCGACACAGTTTCGCGGTCATCGGCAACTCGACTGATGCGCGGCGCCCTCTCTCACTTCCGGATTCGTCGGGAAATTCGGGTGTGTCCTGACTTCCTCTCGGATCTGCATTCACAGGACGCACCTCCTCAGTCGCCTTCACGGGACACACACGGCGCCTGGTCACTCCGATCCGGCGTAAAGTCGAGATTACCGAATAGAGGTACTTCTCAGGCGCGCGGCCGAGTCGGCCGCGTCGGTGCCACTTTTCGTTGGTGGACCACTTCCACCGCGCGGATCGGGCAAGAAATCATGAACTTCGACAGTTCTCATCCGCGCGCGCGACCGTCGGCCGCCTTCGTACGAGCACAAGGTCGCGAGCCGCGACTCATCGATCGCCTCGAACAATCTCTCTCCATACCGGCTGATTCCCCGGATCGAGTCGTGGAGTTGATGATTCGATGCACGATCGCCGCCGTCGAGTTGGTTGTCGGTGTTGATCACGCCGGTGTCACGGCATCCCTGGACAGCGAACCGTTCACCCTCGCCCCTACCGATGAACGTGTAGAAGAATTCGATCGCACGCAATATCTCCTCGGTGACGGACCCTGCCTGTCAGCATCGCGCACGGGTCGGTCGGTCCGAATGTCGGTCAAACAATTAGGCACACGGTGGCCAACTCTCGGCATTGCTGCGCGCAACGCCGGATTGGAAGGTTTTCTCGCGATACCACTGTTCAACGCCGACGTGCCGGTCGGGTCGCTGAACCTGTACTCGCATTCAGCGGTGGCAGAGACGGACCGGGACCGCGATCTCGTCGTCGTCATCGCCGAATATCTGGGAGCGGGGCTCGACGCCATCGCAACAGACCATCGACTCGAACATGCCGCCAACGCCCTGCGCCGAGGAATCGACTCACGTGCCGACATCGAACGAGCAGTCGGAATCTTAATGATCCGCCGCAATACAGACCCCCAGACCGCGCTTTCCGAACTACAGGCTTCAGCACGTCATCAGTCGCGGGATTTACTGGACGTTGCACGTCAGACAATCATTTCAGCCGACGACCAACGCACATAGAGCTTCCGATCGACCGGTCAGAACGCTGCGACGGCACGAAGCGGCGTGCCGTCGATAGGCGGGAGAACTCACCATCGCCGCGTTCGAGGGGCCTCGTCATCTCTAGGTGTGCGCACGCTCGCTAACAATTCCTCCGCGACGACCCTGACTTTCGTATTGGTACGTCGGGACGTCTCGACCAACATCGCGAACGCCCCATCCGCATCGACACCGTGCACCGCCATCAACACCCCCTTCGCCCCCTTCGCCTGATCGATCACCGCCCGCGAATCGAGAGCACGCTCAAAGTTCCTTTCGCTGGGTGTAAGAGTCAGACGGCGTCTACGGTATGGCCGGCCGAGTGGAACGTGTTGGCGGTGATGCCGCCGCTGTCGAGCAGCCAGCGTTCGGCGTCGATTGCTGCGGCGCATCCGGCGCGGACAGCGGTGATCGCCTGACCTGTCGGTGTTCGGTTCTGCCGGGGTATCACCGAAAGAAATGCCGCTTCGAGCGGCCGCTTGCCGATAAGCGCAAGACGGGCACCGATCCTGAAAAGCCACTGGACACCTTCGGTGCCGGCGGCTTCGTCATATCTGGGCCAGGGAGACGGGTTGCATCAGATGCAAGATTGATGCTTCTGATGTGGTGCCAATTGCCCTTCGTTTCCGGTGGTCAGTGTCGTCCGGGGAGGTCGACTGGCGGATGTGCAGGATTCGAAACGGGCGGTATTCATAGCCAGGAAGCCGCACCGCTATAGATCGTGGCTCCTCGTACGGGTTGCTGGGGATTTCCATTCCCCGGCGCTATACGCTCACTTCGATCGAGTCCTGTTGCAGAACCGTCAACAGCGTTAAGCTCGATGTTTGACCGCCGATCCACTGCGTAGTTGAAAACGGCTGGGCAGTTGAACGGTTTGTCAGGCTATGCGGGTGTGCGACCGTGGCTCTCACCAGGAGCAGCCTGCACCCCTCAGGTACAGGAGCACACTCACGTGACGTCCTTCGAGCGGGCCATCCTTTCACCGGCCGCAACGACACCTTCACTGTCCGTCTCCGCATCACCTGACCAACTCCCAGTACTGCGATCACTGATCCGGACCGTGGCCGCCCACTATGCACTCTCGCTGAGCAGGTTGTCAGACCTGGTCCTCGCGGCAGACGAAGCTGCAACCATTCTCATCTCCCGTGCTCTCCCCTTCAGCACCTTGACGTGCACATTCGACGGAAACGTCGCCACTGTGCAGGTAATCCTCTCGACGACAACGACGGGTCAGATCACCACGAGCACCTCGTCCTTCATATGGCACGTCCTTGACACTCTGGCCGACGGCGTAGTCCTCGAGCAGGTCCCGCCCACCCTTCCAGAGAAAAACTGGATGGCCACGATCACACTCACCAAGGCGTTGCAGGCGGGTTCGTGACCCCGCCCGGCCTCGAGGACAACGAGTACACGGAGGTCACCGCTCTGTTCGTGCGCCTTGCCGCCCTGCCCGCCGACGATCTCGATTTCGAACGGCTTCGCACCGAAATCATCGAAATCTGTCTGCCCCTCGCCGATCACATTGCCCGGCGGTATCGAGGACGAGGCCAGTCACACGAGGATCTCGTCCAAGTCGCCAGTCTGGGTCTGGTCAATGCAGTCAATCGCTTCGACCTTGCGAAAGGTAAAGATTTTCTGTCCTTTGCCGTCCCGACGATGATGGGTGAGGTGCGCAGGCACTTTCGTGACCGGGGTTGGGATGTCCGAGTTCCACGCTCACTCCAGGAGAATTACCTAAGCCTCAAAAGGTCGCGAGCCACGCTCACCCAGACTCTCGGTCGCGAGCCCACGATCCCCGAGCTCGCGGCAGATCTGGGTGTCGAACCGGCCGACATCGTGAACATCGCGGCGGCCGGAGATTCCTATCATTCCGCATCGCTAGACGCCGTCACTGCGCCCGACGGGGCGTCAATCGGAGACACGCTCGGCGAGTACGACGCCGCGCTCGACGGAATCGACAACCACGAAACCCTCCGGCCTGCGCTCCTCGCTCTGCCTGAACGCGAACGGACAATCCTCGTGTACCGGTTCTTCGGGGAACTGACTCAATCGGAAATCGCCGAGAAGGTCGGCCTTTCCCAGATGCATGTCTCACGATTGCTCAGCCGGTCTCTCGAGTCCCTGCGCCGCGAAATCGGCGAAGTCACCAATTGAGGGACGATGGGCACGAAACAGGACGGACAAGGAAGCTCGCCCCGGTCCGCGGTAACTCGAAGGACTCACTCGACTGCTTTCGGATGATGGTGTGATGTGCTCCCGATTCGATCGTGTGCCCATGAGTTCGGCCTGATCCGGCACTGAATCATAGGTTCTGCAGGCGAAGCGGACGCATACGGTGGACAAGATGGCTCAGGACGCACTTTCGTGATCTTCGAGTCCACCGGCCATGCGTAGTTTCTTTGAGGTCTTTGCCGAGTTCGAGGTGCTCTTTCGAGAGCTGCTTCATCAGGTCGGCGAGGCCGTCTGCGATGGCATTGAGTTTGTGCTGAACGGCGTCGTCGGAGCGTTTCTGGGTGTTTTGGAGCAACGCCACGAGGAGGAATGTGACGATGGTGGTGACGGTGGTGATGATCAGTTGCCAGGTGACGATGGTGCCCAACAGGAAAAATGACGGAGCCCAGAGCACAACCGTGACATGTCAGATGCGCAATGGACGTGAGTTCCGCGGTGACCGAGGGGCCGGCGCCGCAGCGTCAGTAGTAGTGCCGCCGACCACCGACAGCATGTCCGGCGGCGCCGAGCGCGAACAGAACGACCCCGATCACCACGAGAATGATGCCGATCGTCCACAGGATCGAGATGCCAGTCAAGAAGCCGACGATCAACAAGACAATTCCGAGAATGATCATGGACCCTCCTTCGACACGGATCACCCATCGAGGGCGACGTACCCGCTGGTCACAGTCCTCAAACACTTGGAACGGGCTGGGCGCAGGTACGGCCGTGCCTGATGCGACCGACTCCTCGACTGCTTTCGGGTGGTGACACAGGGTGCCTTGTTTTCCGGTTTGATCGTCCACCTCACGGGTAGCACCTGTACGAGACCGGACCCTCAGTTCAAAGGCACAGTGGGAGGACGCACCAGTGGCTCGCCAAGACTCACAACCCCAACTCAAGGATCAGGACCTCTACGAAGAATTACGAAAGAAAGGGGATTCGAAGCAGAAGGCGGCACGGATTTCCAACGCGGCCGCCAATCGTGGGCGGTCGAGTGTGGGTAAATCCGGGGGCAAGTCTTCGCCGTACGAAGACTGGACGGTGGAGGAATTGAAGAAGCGTGCCAAAGAGCTGGATCTTCACGGTTATTCGAAACTCAAGAAGAGCGAACTGATCGATACCCTCCGAAATCACTGAACCTCGCCCTTGGCGTCAGGTCCACTCCGACACTCGGCTTCTGTGTACGAATCGCCATGCGACACCGCTCGGTCCGAAGCGCAGAAATCATGCCAGTATGGCCACCGCGGCGATGACGAAAACGATGACAACCAACGCGACCGCGACCATCGCTGCAATTCCTGTTCCTGGAAAGCGTTTGACGGTCGCGGGTTCGGGTTCGGACAATCCCGACGTCTGGGGAGCATCGGGCGGGGTGCTCCCCGGCTTGACCCCGCCTCCGGGTTCCAGGTCAGGGGTATTGTCCGGATCTGGTTCGGGCGGTGTAGAAGTCACGATGTTCCTCCCGGTCAACTTCCCTCGGAAGTCGTCGTCGATGCCTGGGACTGCCGGAGCGTGTCGGTCAGTGTCGCGCAGAACGCCGGCAGATCATCGGGGTTGCGGCTCGATATCAACGTATTCGGTCCTGAAGTACAGACCACGACTTCTTCGTCCACCCACGTGCCGCCGGCGTTCGTGATGTCGGTGCGCAAACTAGGCCACGACGTCAGCGTGCGACCGGCGACCACGCCGGCTTCGACCAGCGTCCACGGTCCGTGGCAGATCACTGCGACAGGCTTCCCGGCGTCGAAGAAACTCCGGGCGAACGCCACCGCCCCTGGATTCACACGAAGGAAATCAGGGTTGGCCACACCACCGGGTAGGACGAGTGCGTCGTATTCCGACCACTTCGCCGACTCGACCACCGCATCCACGTCGAAGACGTCAGCTTTGTCGAGATGATTGAATGCCTGAATAGTTCCGGATTTTGTCGAAACAATCGACGGCTGAGCGTGTTCGGCAACCAACGCATCCCACGGGTCCGTCAACTCGATTTGTTCGACTCCCTCCGTCGCCACGAGGAATGCCACTTTCTTTCCTGCGAGTAGTCGACTCATGCTTGAACGTCCTCCCTCATCTTCGTCACAACCGTCGAGCGACTGCTCAGCTGGATGCGCCCTCGGTGTCGTCGAAGAACGACCATTCACCGTCATGCTGGACTTCCATGCGCCATCCCAGTTCCGAGTTGTCGGCGCGGGCATCGACGAACCAGGCATGCGCATCGTCAGCGCTGTCGATCTCGCGCGTCGCGGTGACGTCGCCTGCAGGATTGATCACTCTGTAAGTAGCCATTCGGGTCGGCTTCCCCAGCCGATGCTTCTTCAATCATCGACTGCGACGACGGCGTATCAACCCGTACCGTCACCATGGACGCTCAGGCGCTGACCCCGCGCGTCGTACGCCGACTGTACGGTTCACACACGAAGTGCGCGAGGCGATCAGAGAGGTCGCTGGTATGCGACCTGAGCCGTCAGAAACAGATTTACGACTTGGGGATCCCCGCATCTCCCCGATACGCAAACCGTCGACGATCATCTCGAGCCGAAGAGCGAAGCCATCGGAAGTCCAGACACATCACCACACCCATGCCGATACTCAGCATCACAAGCAACAGAACAACATTCAGCACCGTGCATCCACCCTTCTATGAGGCCGGCTCTCAGGCCGCCGTCACGCCGCGAAACGCAGCGGGCTTCCATTCGTGCCTGCGGAGGCCGTGGAATCCTTGGCACACGGCAAGTCTCCGACATCTCTTGCCACACGGCGGTCTTCGAAAGGTGCGATTCCCACGATCTCGCGCCACCACCTTTCGTGCTCTTCAGACTCCGTCCACGACGCGACATCCACCACAAGCCCTCCTTCACCGACCCCCGATTTGTTACCCAGCTCACGCACTGAGGAAACGTGACGTGGCAATGACCGTGCGCTCTGGGAGATCCGCGCGGTTGCAGGACGTCAACGAACTCGGCTGGGAAGAAGTTCAGTCGTCGGCGCCGAGGCCTTGGGGAACTGGACGATCGCATTCGTTCCGACGACGACCTGCCGGCACCGACGACGACCTGGTGGTGCCACTGACGGTGGGGTGTCAAGCACTCACACACTCGTCGAGCAATGTCGCAGCTAGCTCCTCGTTCATCCTGTGGCAGAACGGAGTTCGCGCAAGGCAATTTATGGAAGCCTTCTCCGCCGAACTCGATACCCTATGGCCGGCACCCGAGGAATATCTGCTCGAACAATCGATCTCCCCGCTCGACGACCAGCGCTGAACTCCGAGCGCGTCCGTGGCTCGGTAACGAGGCGTCTGTTGCCGAGGAGCCTGCTTTGTCACCGAACCAACGGTTCTCGATTCGCTACGAACGGGCTCTGCCGGACGGGGATGGGAGTCGACGTCCGGCAGAACAACAGTCCCGAGCCAGCACAGACCGGGACGATTCTCACCCTGCACCCGATCGGCTGAAAGTACCAGCCCTCACCGGACTGAAATGCGACACGTGTGATGCAGTGCTCTCTCATTGGTTTCGGAAACCCAGACAGTTCCGGCCCCACAACGAGGGTGCGGTGTGTGTGCCGATCGTAGGGTGGCCCAGCGGCAGGTCGGAGGAGTCACACCTCACATCAACCGATCAGCACGACCCCGGACGCGGACCCTCGCACGCTCATTGCCCGGCATCGGCGAGGGCTTGTCATCATCTCTAGGTGATGCGCACACTCGCCAGCAGATCCTCTGCCACCGCCCGCAGTTTCGTGTTGGTGCGTTGGGATCTCTCGACCAGCATCGCGAACGCCGCATCCGCATCGACACCGTGGACCGCCATCAACACCCCCTTCGCCTGATCGATCACCGCCCGCGAATCGAGAGCACGCTCGAGCTGCAGAGCCAACTGCCGGGCACCCCGGTAACGTTCGGTACTGCCGATCGCATACCCAGCGGCAGTGGTGAACAAATTCATCAACGCCACCTCAGAACGAGCGAACCCGTCCGCACGGCTGCCGTACACGTTGACCGCACCCGCACGCACCCCGGGCTCGAGCGCAGGCAACGGAATCGACAGGAAACTCTGCACCCCGAATCGCCGGGCCTCGGACGCCAGACCCGGCCACCGCTCACTGGCAGTCGTGCGGTCCGCCACCACGATCTGCTCGCTCTCCGCGGCCTCGATACACGGACCCGCCCACGACCGATACTGCAGCTCGTCTACTATGACGACCTCACGGGACGTGCGCGCCGCCGTCGACGCAGCACCCTCCTCATCGAGAACCGTCACCCCCGCCATGTCCGCATCCTCGATCAACTCCACCGCATGCTCACACAACCGGTTCAGATACTTCTCGATGTGACCGGCCGGATTCAACACCCGATACAGATCCTGCAACGCTTCGGCAGCCGCATCGAGCGGAGGAAACCACCCATCACCGACAGCAGCGCTTCGTACGACATCCATCCCACACCTCACACGCACTCCCACGAGACCGTGACGGCACACGACGAAAATGGGCAAAACCCCGATCTCCACTTGTCAACAACTCACGAATGCCCGAACACACCACCACCAAACCCCACCACGACGCCGCGGTCCCGCCGCACCAGCAACCCGAACCAAAGGGTGGTTCGCCGGCGCCGAGGTGTGAGCGCCGACGCCAGCGAACCCGATGCGCATCCCGGCACTGCCCGTACCAGGATGCCCCATTTCGGGGCTGACCCACCCCCGGCGAGCGGACAGCCGGAAGGCAGGTCGTCTGCGCGGCGCCCCGAAATCCTTTTCGAGTGCTCCCGATACCGCAACCCAGAGGTATCCCACACACCACCAACGCAAACCCGCCCCGACCACAGACCTTCAACGGTATGGGGAAACGCCGCAACGCCACATCCATGCGGACCCACTACCGACCAGACGCACCTACGTAGCCAAGATCGCCGGTCTGCGCCTCCCCACACCTGTAGTGGCTACACGGAGTACAAACAGCTGTCGGCTTCACCCTCCTCGGACGGTTCTGCGGACGATTCTGCAATCACACGTCGACATCGAACGTCGCATCATCTTCCTCGACTCCGGACGGCTCCCCGTCCCGAAGTCCTCCTCCAGCCTCGCGGAGCACCCTTCCAACAGCGAATTACATCGCGGTTCAGCGCTAAAGTCTCCGTGTCTCCGTTCCAACGAGACGGAGACGAACGCGTAGCCTTCATGATTAGGCTCACTGGCGGGTGCAGTCGGTGGCCCACAAACTGTTGAGGAGCTTCGGTCGGTATCAGTCTCGGTCAGTCCACCGTGATCGAGCCCCTCAACCTCCGAGAGGACACTCACCGAGCCAACCGGTACCATCGGTATTCGTAGAGACTGCAACAAGATTCACAACTGAACTACCGTCTTCCGAAAAAGATCGAGCTATTGGATGGCCGTCAGGAGTGCACGGCCGACAGAGGACCGACCGACGCCCAGTGTCGAAGCGATGGAGTCAAGACTCCTCCCTTGCTCGCGCAGTGCACGGGCGAGTTCAGTGCGTTCCGGGGTCATGACAGTCGGCCGGCCGCCGCGTCGACCTTGACGTCGGGCGGCTTCGAGGCCGGCGTGAGTACGTTCGACGATCATGCGGCGTTCCATTTGGGCAAGGGCTGCCATGATGTGGAAGAGAAATTCGCCGCCTGCGGTGGTGGTATCGAATCCTTCTGTGAGGGAACGGAATGCGATGCCGCGCTCACCGAGGTTGTGAACGGTGTCGATGACGTGGCGGACGGATCGTCCGAGCCTGTCGAGTTTCCAGACGACGAGGACATCACCGTCGTGGTCACGTAGGTAGTTCAGGCATTCGGTGAGCTGGGGGCGCTGCGTTTTGGAGCCGGATTCGTAGTCGGTGAAGATGCGGATCGCTCCGGCTTGGCGGAGTGCGTGTTCTTGCAGTTCGGGGTTTTGTTCGAGGGTGGAGACGCGGGCGTATCCGATGATGCTCACAGTCTCGGTCCTTCTGGTCTGCTGCTGTGTTGTGGGATGGTGCGGCTGTTCATGAGTTGGTGGTCGACCTCGGGGCTCCAGTGGGTGTGAAACTTGGTGGTGTCGAGGTCGGCTAGTTCCGGTTCCGGAGCGGCCGGCTTGGGGGCTGGCCGGATCTCGGTCGTCTGTGGGTCATGTTGTGGTGCTTCGGGTTTGATCTGGCTCGCCCAGGTATAGGTCTGTTCGGGCATGGTGTCGTGGTGCTCGATCATCGCCTGCCAGTGCTCGGGGAACGTCATGACGTTCTCGCGGGGTGCGGTGGCGATGGAGTCCATGGGCACTTCGGTGACAGGTTTGATCGCGGGTCGTAGGACGTCGGCGAGGATGGTTCCGCCGTCGATGTAGGCGAAGTTGCGGGCGGCTTGGACGGCGTCGGCGCTGAGTTCGCGCCATTCGATTGCCCATCCGACGTCGCGTGCGAGTTGGTCGAAGAAAACCCTTTGGGTGCGGGAGTTTCCGTCGACGAACGGGTGGACACTGGTGAGATCTCCCCAGTGTCCGGCGAGGTCCTGGACGAACGCTTCGTGGCTGTGGTGGTTGACGTAGACGCCGCTGTTGATGTCGGTGAACACTCGGTCGAGTTCGCCTGGGATGGCGGCGGGTGGGTCGTGGAGGATGCCGAGATCGCCTGGCGCGGTGTCGATGGTGCGGATTTCACCGGCCCATTCGTACAGGTCGCCGAGTAGGTGCCGGTGGATTGCTTGCAGGTGCGCGAAGTCGAAGTGTCCGTCGATCGGGTTCGCTGCCAATTCCGCCATTCGTGATCTCGTTGTTCATGGCGTTCCTTTCTGTCGTTTCCGGCGATTGTGCCTGGTAGCTCCGACACGGACCTACGGACGGGTTTTCAGAACAGAGTGTTTTGGGTTTGTGCGGCGGCGTTGTCGGTGCGTTTCTCGTAGGCGGTTGCGAGGGTTTGCGCGGTGGTGGGGCTGCATCCCATTTCGGTGCCGATGTCGTCCCAGCTGGCTCCGTGGTGGTGCAGTTGCCAGGCATCGTGTTCGTCGTCGCTCACGTTCAACCCTCCTCTTCGGCGGGTGTCTTGAGTTCTCGGCGGAGGCGTAGGGCTACGACGTAGTGGTAGACGGCAAGCCCGAGGAGGCTTGTTCCGGCGATGAGTGAAATGGTTGTTCCGCCGGTGAGGAAGATGATGCCTACGGCGAGGCTGATCAGCGCGACGACGGTGTGCGCTTTCCAGCCGGGTTTGCTGGTGTCTTTTTCGGTCGTCATGGTCGATTCCCTTTGTCGTTTGGGGCTTTTCGGAGGCTGGCGGCTTTGGTGAAGCTGTAGACGGAGGCGGCGAGGGCGATGATTCCGGCGGTGATCATGTGTTTGGTGCCGATGGTGAAGTCCAGGGCTGCGACGGCGAGCGCGAGGACTCCGAAGATGCTGTGTTTCAACACTCTCGGTTTGTTAGTCATGGGCGGCCTTCGCGGATGGCTGCGAGGCGTTGGGAGGCTGCGCGGCGTTCGCGGCCGATGCTGAGCAGGTGTTCGAACAGTTGGTCTTCGGGGAGTTCTTCGGCGGCTTGGGCGAGGGATCGTGCTGCTTCGCGGAATCCGCGCCGGTAGGCCTGGATGAGGACTGCGGCAATCTTGTGCTCGAGTTCAGCGGACGGGACGCCGATGGTGCTGATGTCGGTGAGTGCTTTGGTGAGTTGTTTCCCGAGGTGCCCGCTGGTGCGTCCTTCCTGCTGCAAGGTGGCGAAGACATGGGCACTGTTGTGCGGTTTGCCGGAAGTGACTAGCTCCTCGATGGCGGTGAACAGTGCCGCGTTCACGGGCCGGTAGAAGTCTGCGCTGGTCAGAGCTGCGACGGCACGTTTCGCGCTCTCAGCCGGCGCCCAGAGCAGCGAGCACAGGAGTTGAGCCTCGACGTCGAGGGCGGTGCTGTACTCGCGAGGGGACTGAACCCGAGGTCTCCCCCACCGACGATGAACTGCCGTGCGGCGATTGCTGCGTGATAGGCGTGGTACGCGTTTCCGAGGATGCTGATCACGACAACGCTGACTGCAAGCGCTATGTAGAAGCCTCTGTCGCGTTTGTTCATGTTGAGCTTGCTGATGATGACGATGGCGATGGCGATGGTCGCGCCGAGGATTGCACTGTCGACGATCGCCGGGAAAATCCAGGTCAGGTGTTCGGGGATCAGCGCTTGCCGTGCAAGGTCGCGTTGTACGGCGAAGGAAAGTACGAATGCGCCGGTGGTGATGCCGAGTGCAATGACGATCGCGAGTGCGAGTGCGGCGAGCAATGCGCCTAGCTGGATACGGGCAGCCCGGAGGCTAAAGTCGTTCATGATCGGGTTTTTCCTAATTGGTGTGTAGAAGCACGGACCGACGGAGCGGTAACGCTCACGCTG
>NZ_JARVSY010000049.1:0-55808 GCF_030208925.1 Rhodococcus sp. MEB032 | reverse complement strand
GATCGCGATCCTGCGCCAGGGATTCCGTGACGCCGGAATCCACGACATGCTCGCCCTGCACGTCACCGCGCTCGAAGCCGGAGCGTTGTGGACGGACCTCGACACGTACGCGACCGGACTCACCGAAGACCCGAACGCCTCCACGTTGAGCATTCACAACGCCGTTGAAGAGGGCCGCAGCACCGCAGCCTCACGCGAGGACATCGCCGCCCGCTACGCAGTCACCGTCGAAGCGGACACCGCACCGGCACACGCAGCGCTGCACGCGCAGGGACCGGACTTCGTTCGCCACACCGTCACCGAACTCGTGACACTCATCCGCACACGCGGCAACCCGGCCGCCGAGTTGGCTGCACGTGTCGGACTGTGCGCCACCATCAGCCCCACCGCACGCGATGCTCTGATGTTCACCGCCAACGGAAATGAGCACGCAGCCGCCCACGCGTTCGCGACTATCGCCCGCCAGGTACGCGGCAACGCCCGCATCCAGATTCTCACCGTCGCGGCGTACTGCTCGTACATCAGCGGCGACGGCCCCAGTACCGGCATCGCATTGGAGGCCGCCCAAGCCGCCGTCATCGACGGCAACGGCGAACACGACACCTCACTGCGCAACCTGCTCGACTTCGCACTCGAGCACGCAGTCTCACCCGCCGCAGTCACCACGCAACTCCACGCGATCAGCGCCGAGGCAGCGCGATCCTTCGGCGTCGACGTCGACAACCTCGACAGCTGAAAACAACAACGGCCCCGACTTCGCCAAGAAGTCGGGGCCGCCCCCGTATGCAGTGGCGGTTGTTCGGGCATCGAGCCCGAACAACCGCTGCGTCAGCTCCTCAGCGCGCCACCCGTGCAATGCGGCGCGCCAAAGATCAATTGAACAAATGATCCGTGGTCCCCGGCTCGGGAAAAGCGAAATCGATCCGCGGGCGCGCAACGGATTCGCCAGTCAATCCCTCGACAACGGCCGCGAGATCCGCATCGGTAATCACATTCACATGCTTCGTTGCCTGATACAGAGAAGCCTCCACCTCAGACCGCTCACGCGGAACGCCGTTCTCAGTCATCTACATGCCTCTCGGTCGTCAAAAAAGTGTTGGAGTATCCGTGCGCAGCAAAGCGGACTCCACCGCGTCCGCATCCCATCCATTGCGCAATGCATCCCGTAGAGCTTTCGATCGCGCTGCGCGGGCGGCGCGATCCGGGCCGTACCAATGCCAGCTCTGCCCCCGGCCGCCGCCGCGCCCCTTCGCGCTCATCCCTGCAAGATTCTGCGATTGCGTACCCGCAACCACATGTGGACGACCGGCGATGCTCGTCGTCGCCCGGACACAGATCGGGTTGTCACACACCTCGTGGATCGCGAACTCCGAATCGGTCAACGGCCGACCGAGTTCGAGCATCAGCGCGTACCGATGCGGGCGCACGACCCGCTGCCGGCCATCGCGCATCAACCAAAATCTTCCGTACCCGTCATCAGAAATACTGCCGGTCCAAAAATGGCAATCACGTTCGCCAGGTCCGCGCACGATGAACCGCGCGAAACGTTCCCGCTCCGGATCGCCGAGCGCCGGAAGCGTTAGGACGTCCGCCATCAGAACGAACTCCTAACGCTTGTGAGAGTTGCCGACGAATCGGCCGCGGTTTCCCCCAACCGGGGACAGCGATATCCCTCATGTGGATGCCCGAGATTTCTGTTCCCGCTCCGCTCGATCTCAGGCAACACACAATCGGTCGCTGACACCCAACCGGGGAAAACCGCGAAGGCCGACATTGGTTTGCTGGTCGCTTCTACGACGCCAGCGCGGCAGAATCAGTCGACGAAGTCGAAGCAGGCGCGGGCGAAGAATCTTCCTTCGACGCGGCCTTGTCGGCGGGTACTTTCTCCGATTTCTGTTTCGGCTTGGTCGACCGCAGCAACTTGTTGACCTCACTCGTCGTCAGACCGGTCAGCTGCGCGATGCTCGCCACCGTTTCACCGCGAGACTTGAGATCCGCAATCGCAGCCGCACCGGAACGATCCGCGTCCGCGATCTTGGTATCGGTTTCTTCGCGAATGCGCTCGATACGCACTCGCGCATCTTCCGCGATCTTCTCCCGCGACTCCTGCGCCTTGAAGAACCGGACGAGATCGTCCTCGACCTTCTTCAATCGCTCTTGCTCTTCCGCGAGACGAGCGGCATTCGCTGCGCGTGCCCGATCCCTCGCGCTGATCGTGGATGTGTTTGAGGACGCCATGCCGCAAACCTTACCGCCGGCAGCGGCGATCGGCCATCAATTGTTCCCCGCCCACCTAACGGTTCCCGGCTCAAAAACTCGGGCCAACCATCACAACTCCACTGAACCTTTTCACACATCACCATGTCAAACCATCTATCCATCCAGCTCATCCATATTTTCAAACACTTCGCTTCCCTCAGCACAGACAGCTCGTCCCTCACCAAATGCACTTCGTTTCACTCAGCCAAAACCCCAAATTCAGACACACCTCTTGCTGAATTTCAGACTTTGGGGGTGTCTGCCCTCCACCAGGCCGCCTGCGGCGACTATGGTGGCCTTGTGATGACGCTCCACGTACTGCACGCGGGCGATGGCTACGAGTACCTGACAAAGCAGGTCGCCACCGCAGACCGCGAGCTGGAGCACGGGCAAGAACTCACCGACTACTACACCGCCCACGGCACCCCGCCCGGTACGTGGTTCGGCGGCGGACTCGAAGATCTCGCACGAATGGATGCCGACACCGAGATCGCCGACCAGCATCGGATCACCGACGGCGCCACAGTGTCCGAACCTCAGATGAAGGCACTCTTCGGGGAGGGCATGCACCCCAACGCAGACCCCATGGTTGAGGAATCGATCAAGGGTGGGATGGACCCGAAGAAGGCCGTCAAAGAGGCTCGACTGGGCCGCAAGTTCCCGGACTTCGCCAACGACATCCCCCTCCTGAAGGCCCACCGCGCCGCCCTGGAGCAGTTCGCCGTCGACAACGCCCGCCGGCCCTCCAAAGCGGAGTCCGGGGCGTTGATGGAGAAGGTCGGAACCGCACTGTTCGAGGAGACACACCAGCGTTCCGCACAGGACCCGCAAGAGCTGTGGTCCTGGATTTCGGCGCAGAAGAACCGTGTCCGGCAACCCGTCGCAGGACAAGATCTGGTGTTCACACCGCCCAAGAGCGTGTCGACGATGTGGGCGCTCGCCGACGATGATCTGCGCCGCCAGATCGAACGAATCCACCACGAGACCGTCAAGGGCACGCTTGGCTGGATCGAGAAGGAAGCATGCTTCACCCGCACCGGCGCGACGAGCCAAGAGCACCAGGACACCACCGGCATGGTCGCCACCCTCTACGACCACTACGACTCCCGCGCGGGGGATCCGAACCTGCACACCCACGCCGTTGTGTCCATCAAGGTATGCACCGAAAAGGACGGTAAGTGGCGAGCTCTCGACGGTGCCACCCTGCACCGCTACGCCGTCGCGGCTTCGCAGCGCTACAACGCAGCGATCATGTCGAAAATGCACACCGAGCTTGGGTTCGGACTGACAGAGCGCAGCACCGGACGTGGTCGGCAGAACGTCGTCGAGATCGCCGAAGTGCCGCAGCAGCTGTGCGAAATGTTCTCCTCGCGGCGCACTCAGATCGAGACCCGGCGCGATCAGCTGGTCGCCGAATACCGCCAAAAGCACGACCGGATGCCCAGCGCAAAGGCGATGTACGCGCTCTACCAGCAAGCGAACCTCGACACCCGCGCCGGGAAACAGGAACCGCAAACCCTGCGCGAAATGCAGAACAACTGGATCACCCGATCTGCGCAGATCCTCGGCGACGACACAGCTGTGGGAGCCCTCGCCGAACAATGGCGCGGCGTGCAGCGCGAACACGCCGCTGGAGTGCGTGAGCACCAGGCGATGCGCAAGGCCGGAACACCGGCCGAGGAAGCGAAACGTGTCGTCGAACACCTCGAGAACGGCCGCGCAACGTGGGCGATCACCCACATTCACAGCGCCGTCGAAGCGAACTTTGCAGCCGTCTCCTTCCCCGACGAAGCCGCACGCACGGCCGCAGTGAAAGCCGTCACCGAACACGTACTGGGCGCGTCCGTGCACCTGCCGGCGGCCGAACTTCCCCCCGCACCGGAGGCTCTCAGACGCCGTGATGGTGAGTTCATCCTCACCAACCATGGCACCGCACTGCATACCTCCGCGAGCATCATCACCGCCGAACAGTTCATGCTCGACGCCACTCGGACACCGACCGCCTACATCGCGGCACAAGCCGGACTCGACAAGGTCGTTGAAAAAATCGCCCGTACCAGCGATCACCCGCTCAACGCCGGACAGCGCGAACTTGCCGAGCATTTCGTCGGCGCCGGAACGCTCCTCGCCGTCGGTGTCGGGCCCGCCGGCACCGGCAAAACGACGTCGATGAAAGCGGTCACCGACACCTGGCGCGCGACCGGACACGAAGTCATCGCGCTCGCACCATCCGCAGTTGCGGCCGAAACCCTGGGCGAAGAAATCGACGTCACCGCCCACACCCTCGCAACCCTGACGTACCCGTGGCGCGGCCTCGAAGGCCACGAACCACGCAGCCTCCCCGATCACATCGAGATCCCCGCCGGGGCGATGCTCCTCGTCGACGAAGCGTCCCTGGCATCGACCAAAGACCTCGCCGCCATCACCGAAATCGCCGCAGCCAAGGGCGCAGTGGTCCGGCTACTCGGTGACCCGAACCAGCTCGACGCCGTCGAAACCGGCGGAGCGCTGCGACTGCTCGCCGAAGAAACCAACGCACCCGAACTCACAGTCGTCGTGCGCTTCGGCAAAGACACCGAACAAGCCGAGAACTCCCTCGCACTGCGGCACGGTGACGAGAGCAGCTTGGAGCTGTTCTACTCCCGCGGATGGGTCCACGAGGGCACCGCCGCCGAGATGAAAGACGCCGCCGCAACCGCCTACCTCGCCGACATCGGCGCCGGGAAAACCTCGATCGTCATGCTCTCGACCCGAGACGACGTCCGCGAAGTGAACCTCGCGATCCAAGCGCACTACCGCGCCACCGGCACCGCCAAAGTCGGACACACCGTGACCCTGTCCGACGAACTCGACGCCGGAGTCGGTGACATCGTCCTGACCCGCAAGAACAAGCGCCGTCTGCGCACCAAGGGCGGCAAACGGCGCAACATGTTCGTCCGCAACGGCGACCTGTGGACCGTCACCGCCGTCAACGACAACGGCTCACTGAACCTGCGCAGCAAAACCCACGAGGGCATGATCACCCTGCCCGCCCGGTACGTGAAACGGAACACCGAACTCGGCTACGCCGCCACCGTGCACCGCAGCCAAGGCATCACCGTCGACACCTCCCACACCACCGTCGGACACACCACCAACCGGCCCGGCCTCTACGTCGCCACCACCCGCGGCCGCACCGAAAACCACCTGTACGTCCCCGTCGAACCCGGCGTCACCCAAGACACCGAGGGCATGCACCTGGGGTCCATCAACAACCCGGCCTCACGTGAAGTCCTCGAAAAGATCCTCGCCAACGACAACGGCCACAAAGCCGCCATCACCGAGATCCGCGACGCACTCGAGCACGCACGCAGCCCCGAACGACTCCGCGAGGCGTACCACGCCGCACACAGCAGGTTGCGCGATCGCTGGCTCGACGACGTCCTCGACCGGGCGCTGCCCGCAGCACTGCTCGCGACGATCGCCGCCGAAAACCCCGGCAGCCTCGCCGCGCTCCGCACCACTCTCGGACAGGCACACGACCGCGGTGACAGTGCCCGGCGCATCCTCAACGACGCACTCGCGTCCGGTGAACTCCACACCGCCCGCGACGTTGCGCGTGTCCTGAACTCCCGCATCGTCGAAGCCACTCAGACCGCAGCAGAAGCGGCAGCCGAGCGCTCCGACACGGCGCTCCCCCCGCTGCCCCCGCGCACCACCAACACCGACAAAGAACTCGACGACTACGCCCGCATCGTCGCCGATCGCTACGCCACCGCCCGGCCGGAACACGAGCGCACCGACGGCATCGGCGCGACCATCCGCCGGTACGACGAGACGCGGGCGCAGCTCGACACCACCCGCATCCACCGACCCGTGCGGGAAGCATTCGAACCCGAGATCGCCGAACGCATCCTCGCCGAAGCCGGGGTGCAGCGACTGGGCCGCCACCTACGTAAAGCAGCACTCGCTGGGATCGCGCCCGAGGCAGTTCTGTCTTGGCACGCGCAGCAACTCGCAGCACGGGGTGAAGACGTCACCGCCGCGAACCTGATCAAAGACATGGCACCAGCCATCACGACTGCGACCGAGAAGACGAACACCCGCTGGGCAGCCGAACACGACGACATCCTGCGCGAGCACTTCCCTCTCGCGGTGGCCGCCGCCGAACGCACCGAAGACCCGCGGTGGAACGCAGCAGTAGGCCGTATCCGCGAACTCGTCACCCACGCAGGTTTCGACGTCGACGAACTGTGCCGCACGATCGAGACCGCTGCGCACTCCACCGCACACGTCACCGGGATCACCGACGCACTCGACACCATCGCGCCGGCCGCATCAGAGCCCGTCGACCCCGCAGCGCCGCACTGGGTGCCCTCCCCCGACCTCGACGCCCACCTCGTCGACCCCACCCTCGCTGGGCAGCTGGAGACCACCTACACCGACATCGCCGCCGAACACACCGCGAACACCCGACGCATCAGCACCGACGATGCTCGCGGCAAAGACCCCGAACTGCGCTTCACCGAGCACCTCGAAGCGAGGCCCGACGACCCCGAGCTGGCAGCGCAATGGGATCGCACCGCCGCCGAGATCCAGGCATACCGCGACCGCCACAACATCACCGACACCACCTCAGTGGCCGGCGACCGGCCCGAGTACAAAGCCGACATCGCACCCTTCAACACTGTCCACCGCGACATCGACACCCTGCACGACCGCATGCAAGAGCACCGCGAAGAACAGCGGCGCGCCGAGCGGCAGCAGGCGACACTCGAGCATCACCACACCATCGCCCAACACGTGGAACACGAACAAAAACGCCGCGGACCGCGTCTGTGACAGCCGGCAGGCTGGCGTTTCGTCAGACGACAGAGGGGGCGGGTGGTCTCAGCGTGATCGCCACCATGCCGCGATCCGATCGCGCAATCTAGGTGCAGTGATCGCAGGGGTAGGACAGAGCGGGGGAACCACCGGTTGTGGTTGCCGGATTTGTGTCGCGGTGGGCCGGCCGCTTGCGATGATCCGGCGGTCGGCGGGCGCCGGAGGTCGACGAACCTGAACCCCGACGTCGGTGAGGATGCTCAGATCGAGAGCCCATTCCCCAATGGAGCGGGCTCGCCACTCATCGAACGCGGCAGCAACATGGCTCCGCGCCTGCGGACGGGTCATTCCGGTCACCGCAATCAGATGCTGCAAAGCTTGCTCTTCATTGCCTTTGATCTGCGCGAATCCGAAGTGCGTCACCTGGTGACAGGGCGTACAGAGACAGATGAGCCGGCCCAGACGTTGCACTTTGGTCGGCCAGTCGTAAGTCCATCTCTCGTGCACTTCGAGCCACCGCTGCGACGCTCGGTCTTCCGGGAAACCGCAGATCTCGCACTGCATCCCGGCGCGCCGCGTGACCATGCGGCGCAGTCTTTCCCAATCCTTCGGTTCGACGCAGTACCGGACATTGGTGAACCAACACGTATCAGGGACGAGGTCGACGAACAGACCATGACCGAGAGACCGGTCTTCACCCGGCAGGATCTCCGGAATGTCAGGGAGCGCGACCCATCGCGACAGACCTGCCATCTCGACTCGGGGCGCATACCATCGCTTGGCTGATGGATCCCACTTCGCGCCTCCGGCCTTCGCCAGATCCTTCTCTACATACGGAACATCCAGCCATATTCGACCCACCACCGTCGCTGCTCCCCTCAGCCTGCTCGACGAGCTAGACCCTACCGATCGCACATTGCCTGTCGCCTCGACGAGGCGTGCACGTGAGTGTGAAACGCCGAGCTCAGTCCGTGACCTTGAAGTCGCGGACTTCCCGGAGCGCTTCGCGTACTCCTTCGCTCCAGTAGTAAAGATCGACCAGTGTCGAGTCCTCAGTGTTGACGCGATCGATGCCGACTTCATTCACGAGGCCGAAGCCGTACTCCACGAATTCCGATTCATCCCGCTTCTGGGCAAACAGTTTCATTCGGCGAGTATCGCCAATCCCGCCGACAGGATCTGCGGCGTGTCCGAAAACTCATTGCCGTGATCCACAAAGTGAGTCATACTGTGAAACATGGATGTGAAACGGCTACCTGTAACACTAGACAGCGACGACCAAGCGGAAATCGCCGTGTTCGCCGACCCCGACCGCCTCGAAGCAGGAATCCTGCGGGAATGGGCGCAGCAGCAGCACATCACCATCCGCGACAACTCCGAGTCCGGGATCGCCCGCGCACTTCTCCGTGTGGGTGCAGAAGCACTCCGCGAGAAGGCTCTCGAAGCCGGCTATGCCGAACTCGCGAAGGATCAAGAAGAAGGCCTAACGGAACAACGAGCGCGCCGGCGCAGCTACGCCGAGCGCGTCGACCAGGCTTACGGCGAATGACGGCCGCGCTCCGCGGGCAGATCTACTGGTTCGACATGGGACACGGCGAGAAGCCGTGGGTGGTGGTCTCCAACAACGTCCGTAACCGCAACCTGAACACGGTCCTCGCCGCACGCGTGACCACCACACCGAAGCCCGGCGTTCCGACGGCCGTCCCCCTCGGAGCCGCAGATCCACTTGTCGGTTCGATCCTGGCGGACGACCTCATCCAGCTCTTCGACGACGAGATCGCCGCGAGCAGGCCGGCAGGAGCGCTCTCCCCCGCAACGGTGGTCAAACTGAACAAAGCACTCGCGATCGCACTCGGACTGCCCTAACGAACTCGCTGTACGACTGTGGCCCTCGACCTTTCCGGTCGAGGGCCACAGTCATGCAAGCGGAGGGAACTGTCACAGGTCGGTAAATCGCGATACCGAGAGCCACCGGAGCGTGAGGCCGAAACCCAGCCAGAGCACGACGAACGCGCCGACCGCCCACTGGCCTGGTGTCTCCTGCGCAATCAGCGATGCTGCGACGAACAGGGCGAGAAAAATCAATCCTGACCGGATGAACATTCCACTCATGCGTGCGAGTGACCGGATCAAAGGAAAATCCATCCGTCCGAGGGGGTCGTGCTCCTGCATGGCAGTCCACCAATCCGAATCGAGTTGTGATGCAAAGCATCCTATGAAAAAGAGGGTGTGTCCGCCACAGCACGGCGCGCAGGCCCCAGGCGGGACAACCCACGATCGCCGCAACCGTGGCGGACACGAGAAACATCAACTACCCCGAGGCCCGGACTCTCGAACGGTGGGCGAGACCGCCCGAAGGGCGTGGGGCTGTTGATGCTTCGGCTTGAGAGGGTTATTCGACGGGCCGATATGTTTCGGTGTCATCGTCGAATTCCCACCGGTCGCCGTCGATCTCGACCGCCGTGAAATCGTCGGAAGGATCTTCGGCGACCGCGCGGCCGCCGTCGATCATCTCGAGAACCTGATCCATCGTCAGCGCAGTCACCTTCCCGGCTGCGCTATCGACCAAGCCGAGGACCTGATCGATCAGCGGTGCGGGCGCGGTCTCGGGTCGAGGGTCGGTGTCGGCGGCGACGAATTCCGCGAAATCCGTGCCGATCTTCGGGTCGTTCGGCTGGTAGCCGCACTCTCCGCCACGGCATTCCTCGTTGAAGCCCATCTTGGGCAGCCGAGAGATCATCGGCCACAGCACGTGGTTGTGCCAGGCTGCCATACCGCCGTGATACGGGTTCTTCTCCAGCTGCTGGTACACCTCTCGGTGCGCCCACATCGCCGCCGTCAGCTCTTCGACCATCGGATCATGTTTGTACCAACACGATCGGATCTGCTGCCCACCGACGTTGTAGCGCCGGCGCAGCCACTCGACCCACTGTCCGAGCTCGAGCCACAGCTCCGCAGCAGCCTCGCGATCCAGGTGGCGCCAATCAGCCGGACCGGGTTGGTAGACCGGAATGCTCATCACGCACCACCTCCTTGGTGAAGCAGGCGCACCGAAGCTGCGCACGGTTCGCACGAATCACGGTGCCGCACATCCCGTAATCCGTCGGACAGAGTGAAGAGACCGTCGTTGTACGTTACTTCCGGATCGCGAACGAGGGCGCCGGCCGGGGAGACGACGATGATCGGGCGCTCGTACACCCCGCTGGAGCCGACGCCAATCCACAACGCGGAATCCCCGGGCGCCCAGTGGTCCGCGCACTCCCACGGTGAGGCCGCAGATTCGGAGCTCATAGTTCGGCTTTCGCGCAGAAGTCATCGAACGCCGACTGATTCGCCCGCACCCGCTTCGAAAGATCCGGAACATCCCACACCGATGGCAGCCGCACCTTCATCGGCCTGGCGTTGCGGTAGATCATCAGCGCTTGATCTTCCGGCATTTCACGAATTTCGTTGAGTGCCATCACCGGAACGCTGCGCGGTGCTGAACGCGGGTCCAGGCTGATGTATTCGTCGCGGCTACCCATCAACCGTGAGAGCGCCGACAATTCGCCTTCGTCACCTAGGCCTGGCAAGTAGATCCGTGCCGGGGAATCGCTCGACAACCGTTGCCCGTCGATGCGGCCCCAACGCTTCTCGTTCTGCAAGGCGCTGTGCACGAACGCCCAGATCTGGATTCCGCGGCCGCCCGAGTCCGTGATCAGATCCGGCATGTGCGGAATCGCCGCGACATTGTTCATTTCGTCGAGGACCATCCGCAACGGCGGATCGATCTTGTCGTCCTCGTTGCCCAGCCCGTGTGTCTTCGCGATGTGATAGAGCTCTGCCGAGAGCACGGTGGTGAACGCGGCCGCCGAAGCGCTGTGTCCTTCCGAGACCAGATACACGGTGTTCTTGCCCTCGGTCATCAGCGCATGCAGATCCGCGGACTCGCTGCGGGGGACGTTGATCGCGCTCATCAACTTCGGGGACGCCAACGGTTCGAGCAATCGCGCGCACGCGCTGACCACGTCATCGGAGGAGTCGGACTGTGAGTCCAAGGCTTGCTCGAGTTCGGCGTGCCAGTCCGGAAGGTCCTGCTCGAGAACATCGCGGACCAGTTGGACGTTGCGGGAGGACGCCCAGATCCGCAGGTCGATCATGTTCTTGTTCTTGACGGCGGCGGAGTAGAGGTAGCCGCGCATGAGCATCGCGGCCTTGCCGTTCCAATAGCCGGAATTGCTGGTGTCGTCCATCGGCATGGCTTGGACCAGTGCTTCTGCACGCCGCTTGGCGACTTCCGGATCCTCGCACCCGTCGAGGATCGACCACCGCATCGGATTGGGGATCGCGGTGAGCCCCTCCGGGTCGAAGACCTCGACGTGCCCGACTTCCCGGCGCTGCGCCCACGTGGAGCGCAACAGATCGCCGCGGGTCGAGGTAGCGACGACCGGGCCGACGGCGTCGGTGACACCTTTCCAGCAGACACGCCACGTCTTACCAGCACCAGTCGGTCCGGTGCAGGTCAGTCCGTCGCGGTACTGGAGGAATACGCCCTCGCCTTTGTGGTCGTACAGCTCCGCGACTCGGGTGGTCTCGACAGCGGCATCGATGCGTCGCACCGGAACGTCTTTGAGTGAGAGGCGGGTCGCTTTCGCCTTCCGGACGGCCGCCTTTTCGCTGATACCGGTTCGGGCGAGTTCGGTGCGGTCAGCGAATCCGGACTCTCGCACCCGCCGAGCGGCGGCGCGTTTCATCTGCTGCCCGGAAAAGAACAGCCCCATCCACAGGCACAACGCCGCAACGATCGCGATGGAAACCCACGTCAGTACCGGTCCGCCCGGCCGAGAACCTTCCGGCCACGCGAGTGCGGGGTCGCCCGGATTCCGGAACAGCCCTTCGAACACGTCGAGAACTCCGTACACACCGGTGGGGAGAGCGCCGCCATGACCGGACACGACACCTGAGATGTATCCGCCGGCAACGACGCTGACGACGGCCGAAGCAACGAGACTCACAAGGGGAAGCACGCCAGGCGGCACCATCGGTTGCGTAGGACGCTGAGTTGTACTCACGACTTGTCTCCTTCGATCGGGTCGGACATCACAAGCTCGGACCGCGAGAGTGTGGTGCGGGTGGATGCCGTATCGGATGTCCGGCCCCGCGGTGACAGGGGCGGCCTATGGCCGCTGGACCTGCGCCGCGCTACCAGAACCCACATCATGAGCGCGCAAGCAGCTACCGACCCGCCGACCAGAATGGTGAAGGCAACGAGCGGCGGAACAGGAAGCGTCGTCAGGCGATCCGGAGCGTCTGTGGCGATCATGCTGCCTCTCCCTTGATCACTTCGTCGGTGTTGGTGAGTTCGATTTCAAGATCGGAACGGACGTGCTGCATGAGAATCGGGTCGGCGCTGCCGTACTTGACCAGGCAATGTCCTTTCGCCAGGGACATGATGATTTCTGTCGACCCGGCCGGCAGGTGGTACATGCGAGCTGTTTCCTCTGCATCCTCGACACGGTCCTGCCCGTACAAGAAGACGATTCCGGCCTCTTTCATCAGCGCACGCGCGGGAGAGTCGACCGGGAGGTCCGAGATGTGGTGGAACGCCGAAACCGTCGAAAGACCGAGGCCGCGAGAGAGTTTCATGTTCTCGCGGAACACCTTTCCGGTCGAGCCGTCGGCGACGTGCCAGCCTTCCTCGATCAGCAGCAGCGTTTGCATGTGCTTGGCGGAGCGGGTTGCGAGAACGTTCGCGAGCCAGGTGTTGATCACGGTCATGATGACCCGCAACGCCGGCCCCTTGTTCGGGAGGGCCGAGACGTCGAAGTGCACGAACGAATGATCGAGTGCCTCGCGGACCTCCGGGGAAGTAGCGCCGTCGACGAGGCCTTTGAGGTCTCCTTCGCACAGTTCTTGCAGCGCGAGACCAGGATTGAGGCCCCAGCGGCGCGAATCCTCGGCGTGCAGTGAGCCGAAGATGTTGCCGCTGCCGGGGCTCGCTTCGAGCAGTTCCGCTGCGAGTTCGCGCAACGTCGGCTCGCGGTTTTCCGCATCGGCGCGTTCGTTGACGGACTTGAGTGCTTGGCGCACAGCTGCTTTTTCCGTCTCGACGAGGGAACGACCCATCGTGTCTTCGATGACGGCACCGACCAGCGCTTCCTGACCGGCCGGGGAAACACCGTCCGTACGTTGGGTTCCGCTGGCGATAGCCGGGTCGAGCAGATTGATCCGGACGCCGTCACCGCCGGCGAGGAATCGGATCGATCGGGCGCCCATCGCCTCTGCGATACCGGAATACTCGCCGCCCTTGTTGCCCTGCCGCTTTTTGTCGATGACGACGCACTGCCGGTTGTTCGCCAAGGCGAGTTGCCGGATGCAGAACGCGGTTTTGATCAGCGACGACTTCGCCTTGCCGATGTCGCCGACGATGGCGACGTTGATGTTCTCGATTTCCGAGCCGTAGAGCGCGAACGGGTCGGTGATCACCATCGACTGGTTGATCTTGTTCAGCCCGGTCATGAGTCCTTCGTGACGCACCGAGCGGCGCATCGTGGCCAGGTTCAGGGCTTCACCTTGCCGGGTGGTGGTCCACGCGCCTTCCGCCCGTACCTCGTACCAGCCCCACCGGTCCAACCATCGGTTGCGTTTGGGGGCAGGCCGACGGGTGGTGATCCTGTCGGAGGCGTGGACCGCTTGCGTGACTGCGACTTCCTCCGCGCCCTCGACCTGGACTTTCTTCTTCCCGAGGCTTGGTGTGAGGGTCCATCGGTTGGACTTCTTGTGGCCGCGACGGTGCGCGGTGCTCTGTTCTGTCTTCGTCATCGCCGGTTCAGCCCCTTGTCTTGATTCGAGTCCATTTGGTGGCCGCCAGTCCGCGGCCGAGAGGCAACGTCAAGAACGCGGCCACGTCGTGGCGGTTGTCCTGCCACACGATTTCTCCGATACCGCAGTTGTCGGCGGCCTGCTCCACACGTGTACCGGCGCGTAATGCGTCGTCTTCGTTTCGGCCGGTGACCGAGACGGCCATCGAATAGATCAAGCCGTGGTGTCCGCTACCGGGAAGAAGATCCTGTCGGCGGCGAGCTGATTCGGTTATCGCCACGTCGGAGGCGCCGTCGGTGGTTTTTCCCTTGCGGCTCTCCTCGATGCGCTTGGCCTCGTCTCGGGTGACGTCCTTCTTCGCGGCTTCGCGGGATTGGGAGGCTTCCACGAAATCCATGCGCACCATCACCGTGCGGATGGTCGGGGCGGCGGCGATCTCGTCGTCTCCGACGTCGGGCTCGACTCCGGTCAAGAACGGGCCGAGCCACAACGGGCCGAGTTCGCGCGGTTCGATCGCCCGCGGGGGAATCACCCCGGCCCGTGTGTGCCACGCCCCCGCGATCTCGACCGACTCGTCGCGGCCGATGTAAGAGGGCCAGCAGTTGTTCCACCGCACACCTTTGTGCGCGTCGAGCGGGAAGGTGGGGTCTTGGAATGCGCGAATCACCGCGCAGGCTCGCTGTTCGCCGTAAACCTCCACCCGGCCCATACCGGCGCGTTCGAGGGAATGCTGCGCCTTCTCCGTTTCGTCGCGAATGACCTGAGCGATACCGCCCACCAGGGCGGCATCCTTGCGGCGCGCGATGCGGGCAGCTTCGGCGAGGAACGTCGGTGACTTCGGAATGATCAGTACGCAGTACGAGCGGTGCTCCTCGACATACGGGGCGTTGCGGTCGAGGAGCTGACCGTAGGAACGGATCGCTTCGTCGATGCGCCGCACGGATTCACCGGCGGCCGAGATCATGCGCATCATCCAGTTCTCGTGAGGCGCCATGTCGGCCGGGACGCTGCGGTGCAGCAGCGCCACACCCCGAACGAACGAGGACCGCTTCGCGAACCCGGCGAGGATACGACCGAACGCAGCTGAGGTCACCGCCCACTCCGCATCACCGCGTAGACCTTCGGCCAAACCTTGCATCGCCACGATCACCGAGTAGTAGTTGTTGTCGCCCGGTGTGGTGTGTTCGAGGATGAACATGTCGTCGAGGCCGGTACCGGCCAGATCCACCGGCTTCGTCTGGTAGAGCGGGACGGGGAACTCCCACCCCGGATCGTGGTCGGGGTCGCCGAAGTTTTCGTCCCTGGCGCTGACGTAGACATGCTCACCGCGCTTGCGGCGCTGACGGTTTCGAATCTGCTTGGCTTTGCTTGCCGCATAGGACTCACGCTGCCCGAATTCGAACGTCGCACCGATGACGGCCAGGATCAACGCCAAGTCGAACCCGAGCACCCAGATGTTCTGCCCGATGACGAAGATCAGGGCCAGCGCTAGGACGAGTGTCGCGCTCCAGGCGATCAAGACCGGTTCGGCGAAAGGCAAGTTTCCTTTGCGGGCGATCTGACGCCCCAGGATCGACGTGCGTTGTTCACTCATCACTGTTCTCCGGTCACTGGTTCGGTGGCGTCTCGACGGCGGGCGGCGCGTGCGCGGACCAGCCGTTCAACGTAGGTGTCCGGTCGAGAAAACTCGGTGCTCGCGACGAACCCGGCCAACATCACCAGGCACGCGGCCGCGAGAGTCCCTACGGACAGCCCGATCATCACCGTCAGGTACAGCGGGATCGCAACTGTTCCGATCCTGGTGAGTACCACTGGATCTCGGAACTGAGCGAGACCGTGCAGTGCGGCGTCCCGGCCGAGGTAGGTGGTGCGGTGCTTTCTCATCAGTTCTCTCCATCCGCGTGTTCGGGAGCGCTTTGCGCCGAGGCGCCGGCCTTGTTCATCGCCGCGCCGGCAGCGGCCACCGCGAAGGGCGCCGCCACTGTCGCTGCACCTGCAGCTGCGCCGGCGGTTGTCTTCGCCGCGCTCATCAATTTCGATTCGGCGCTTCCCGCTTTGGCTCCGCCCTTGCCGGAGTCTTTGCCGCCGATCCCGACGGAACCGGACGAGGTTTGCGCTCCGTGGCCCGATCGACTGGACGCGTGATCGGACGATGCTGACGATGCGTCGGGGGAGGAATTGTGGCCGCCGAGGTGATCGGAGGGTCCGGTGCCGCGTCCGGGTGAGGTCGCGACGTCGGCATTGCGGGACGCAGCTCCCCCGTCGCCGCCGCCGCCCGATCCGCCTCCGGCTTGCTGCTGGTACATGCTCGCCGACGAGCCGATCATCTCGCCCGAGGCTGAGCCCGAGCTACCGAAGTCGGCGGAATCCGCAGCGGTCGGCAGGATCGGTGACCACTTGAGCAACGCGAACGGTGCCAGACCGATCATCACGAAGCACACGGCGATCAGGGCGAGTTGGCCCAGGGATTCCAATTTGCCGTCGTCGGCGACTGATCCTTGCGCTGAGACGTTGATGACGACGAATACAGCGGCCAGCAGTACGAACAGCATGGGCTTGGACAGCACGACACCGAGAAACATCATCACCGGCCGAAGCGCTTTCTTTCGCCAGGTGGGGTGCACCCACATGCCGAATGCGATACCGCTGACCACTGCGAGGACGGGAAGCGCGGCCGCGTGCATCAAGAAGCCGAAGAAGACCGAGAGCACACCGATGACCATCAACCCGAATCCGATGATGCCGGCGACGGCTCCACCGACCAGGGTTTCGTCGTTGAGAGCGCCCAGGGAGGTCGATACGTTGTTGATCACTTCGTCGGTGGTGGTGCCGATCGCGCCTACCAACGCGACCGAGATCTCGTGGGCGAGACTGATGACGAATTGGGCGATAGAGGGAGCGAAGAGCATCAGCATGATCCCGGCGGGCAAGTATCCGAAGAAGTCCTTGGCGAGTTCTTCGCCTGGGCGGCTTCCGTCGGCTGACTTGTACAGCGCGAAGATCGTGGCGATAGCCAGCACCAGGAGACCCAACCCCGTCGACATGGCGTACACAGTCAAGAACTGCGGCTCCAACGGATCGAATTCGCCGATGCCTGCCAAACCGGGCAGGACCGAATCGGTCATCGACATCGCCGAACTCTTGAATTTGTTCGCCCAGGAATCGATCACGTCCGACGGGTCTTTGACGAATGCGACCAGATCACCGAGCGGGCCGGCAACGGTATCCCACGCGAAGGTGAAACTGTCGACGAAGATCTTGCCGCCCATATAGGCCGGCGTTGCCCTCATCATCCCGCCGAGGGTCTCGCCGAGGCGGTCACTGAAACTGGTGTTCTGATCGATCCAGTTCATGGTGCCGCCGAACAGTTTCCCGACCCTGGTGTTCCATTCCGTGCACGCGAACATGTCTTCCCCAGGTGTTGCGCGCTCGCAGTTGACGAACATCGCGTGCATGCAGAGGACGCCGGGAACACCATTGCCGGCGCAGGGAGCAGTCCAGGCAGCGTCAGGCACCTTGTCGGCGTTCGGCTGCTTCTTCATCGCCGCGAGTGAGGCCGCGTCCGGTGTCGGGCTCCACTCGAAACCCCATGTGCTGGTCGTCTTCGTTGTCCACCGCGCCAGATCCTGCGCACAGGTCGGAGACGGCGGGTACATGTCCGCAGCCTCATCGAGGGGGAACGTGTTCGGATAGACGCCCTTGAGGATCGACTCGTCCGTGATGCTCAAGGCGGCCTTCTGGTTCGCCTCCACACCCATGTCGATGCCGGACATCTGTGTACCGGCGCCGCCGGCGGCGACCAGGGCGTCGATCAGAGCCGGGTTCTTCGACATCATCACCTGCGGTGCCCACATGGCGATCCGCTCGGATTCTTTTGCCGTCCAGTACATCAACCGGTTTTCGTTGTGCATGACCTGTGTCGAGTACTGGCCCATGTCGCCGCCTTTGTCCTTGCAGACTCCGGTGAACCACGAGGCGGATTTGAATTCGTCTGTGCCGGCGACGAACTTCTTCAGATCATCGGGAAATCCTTTGGGGAGTTCCTTGCCCGACTGAGTGGCATTCTGCACGCCAGGAGCCGGGTCGGTGTTGGGGACAGCAACTGGTTCCGCTGCCGCCGGCAACGCCAGTCCGAGCATCGCGAACAATGCCACGACCGCGGTCAGAATGATTTTGCGCCACATCAGTCAGGCCCCCTTTCTAGTTGACGTAGAACGTGTAGAAGCCGTTCGCGCCCGGCTTCGAAAGCGCCGAATCAGCGGCCGGGAACTGGGCATCATCTGCGGACGGGCCGCTGACGAACTTCCAGTCCTGGGCTTTCCAGTCCCCGTTCTCCCACTTCACCGTGACGGTGCTCGTCGAGTAGACGGTGAGGATGCCGACCTTGTCGCTTCCTTCACTGATCGGGCTTTGACCGACGCCCATGCCCCACACGGACACGGTGGCCGAGTCCTGGGTGAAGTCGGGGACGGTGACGATCAGTGGCACGTTGTTGACGGTTTTCCCCAGATCGGTGCGGCCGCTGGAGATGTCGATGACGGTATTGAGCGCATCGGTCGCATTCGCCGAGACAGCAACTTCTCGCAGCTTTTCGGCGTCGATCCGGCCCTGGTACGTCTGACCGTTGGCCTGGATGAAGTTCACGGCCGCGGTCTGTGCGCCGGCCTGATCGCGGGTGTATCCGGCCGGAACTCCGTCGATGGTCGTCGTCGGACCGTGGGCTGCACGAATTGCATCGGCTCCGCTCCCCTTGTTGTCATCACCACCACCGGAGGTGAGGAGCGCGATCACCAACGCGAGGAACACCACTGCGACAACACCAGTGGCGATAACGCGCTTGCGGTCAGAGAAGAACCCTGATCCGCCACCTGTGGATCCAGTCGCCGCGACCGGACGGTTGCCCGTACCTACCTGAGAAAAATCTTTGACCATGAGTTCTCTTCTTTCTCGTGAAAAATGCTGAGCTGGAGCGGAATTCGTCTCAGCCTTGAGTGACGAACATGATGGCGCCGATGATGACGGTCAGAAGTGTCAGGCCGCCGAAGGCGGTGGCTGCGGTCTTGACCTCAGCGGCGTTGTCGGTCATCTCCGAGGCGTAGCCGCCGTTCTTCGCTGCTCGCATCTTGTACAGCGCGAAGATCAGTTTCACGCCGACACCGCCCATTGCGAGTGCCCAGATGGTGCCGAGCACGCGGACCCAGACGTTCTGGAACGCAGGTCCGAGGAACTCGAGGGTGGGGGTGACCCCTTCGAACGGGTTCTTCGACTTCGGCGCGTCCTGAGCTGCGGCAGGAGCGGCGGTCATGATTGCCAGGGCGATGGTGCCGGAGGTGATGGCCGCCGCCCGACGCAGCCGGCCGCCGCTGGTGGACGGGCTCACCGGTGTGTTCTGTTCGTTCATCGTGTTCCCTTTCGATGTGGTGTCTGGCTGTGGTGCAGTGGTTTTCAATCCAGGCGCCCGCGACTTCGCGGGTGGGGTGGAGTTACCGGGCGAGGACGGAGAGGGCGGGGGTTCGGCCGAGGTTCCGGCTCGTACTCCGCGTATCGGTCCTCGTACTGCGCGACCGGTTCGGGTCGGGCTGTACGTCGAATAACTTCCGGAGGACGTTGGATCTGCTCGGGGGTGTACGGGTCGGCGTACTCGGCAGCGCGGCCGTACACGCTGGCAGCGAGAGCATCCGCGATTTCGGCGGCGACATTGGTGTAAGCCTCGATCGTGGACGGAAGGAGACGGTCGTAGACGATGCGCTCCCCAGTCGCGAACGACGGCTCGTAGGGAACCCGGATGACGTTCTCTTCCGGAAGGCCCAGTCGAGCCAGTCCCTCGACGAGTTCAGGCTCGAGGGTGGGATCGGAGCCGGGTGTCACGACAGTCAGCACGATCGCGGAGGACACCAGATGGCCGAAGCCGCGGGCGATGATCCCTTTGAACATCCGCAACGCCATCTTTGTCATGTCGAGGCGCAGCGGCAGGGGAACGACCAACAGGTTCGAGTGCTGCACGGCCCATTGCCAATTCGCGGCCACAGGTTCGTTGCCGGTGTCGATGAAGATCAGGTCCCGATGACGGCGGAGTACAGCCATGATCGCCGCGCACTCGTCCCAGCCGATGCCATGATCGCGTGAGGTCGAAGTGTCGGCTCCGAGGACTTCGTCGTGCGTGGGTTGAAGCCGCAGGAACCTGCCGAGCGCACCCGACACGGCTCCCGCAGAGGTGAGATCGCGGGCGTTCTCGAGAACATCCCAGGGGCCGACGTCGGGATCGGTGGGATTGGCCGCGCGGTCTCCGAGAGTCCCGGTGGACTGGTTGGCATCCCACGCGACAACGCCGTGGCGGTGCGAACCGAAGGTGTTGGCCAGGGTCAGGGTCGTCGAAGTCTTTCCGGCATCACCTTTGAGGCTGATCACCGAGACGACCATGCAACCGGGTAGCGGCTGCTGAACGCGGGTGACGGATTGGCGGAACCGCACCTCCGCCGAGTCAGGCTTCGGCGCCATCTTCATGCCGACCGCCGCGTTGACACGTCCGCGCCAGCCCCATGTTGCGGGGCTGTCGTCGACTTCGCTTGTCTCCCGCTCGAACCGGTAGTCGAATTCGGGTTCGTCGTTCTCTGCCAGCGCGTCCTGCCCGACCGCATACGGGTCGTCGTATCCTGCCGACTCGTCGACCAACTCGGTATCGCCGGATTCGGCGGCTGACTCGATCTGCGGGGCTGGTTCAGGAGTCTCGATCGGGGCGGTCTCGGCTTCGGGCCGAGATTGCCGACGTAGACGCTGGCCGCGCAGGTCAACGGCCTTTTCGGTGGTGTAGGTGTCCTGGTGCTCGTCGTAGGGGTCAGGAGCGCTCACGGGAGTTCCTTTCGGGGAGGGGGTGGTTCCGGGGACGTTCTTCTCGCTGGTCATAGCTTTTTAAGGTCGTCGACTGCCCACAGACCGCCGCGACTGACGACCAGGACGGCGACGATGGCGGTGTCGACGCCGACGATGGAGCCATCGGACGCAATCGCGGTCTGTTCGACCTGATACATCCGGTGCACCGCAGTCGCGGTGTCCACGGCGCCCTGGTTCGGTACCGAGCTGACCGTCGGCCAGACCTGCGCGTCCTTCGCGGCCCATTCGAGCCACTGACCGCCGGGGCTTCCGGTCGGGGTGGTTCCGGTGACATCGCCGAGGAAGCGTTCGGTGAGCAGGTCGCCGGTGCGGGCGGCCGCGTCATTGGGTCCGCGATCGTCAGCGGTATTCCAGGTGAACCAGGTGGTGACCACGGCGTCGGCAACGGCAGCCGGATCGCTGCGGTCCACGATGGCGACCTGTTCGGGCGCGTGTTCCGGAACGGTGGCCGCAGGCCGTGTGGGCTCGGCCGCCGAGGTTTCGTTCGGGGACCATTGCTGCGCCCGTGCGCCCGTCGTGGTGGACGGGCCGGTTGCGGTGCCTTCCGTGCCCGAGGAGCACCCGGCCAGGGCAATAGCGACGGCAGATGCAGCGGCGGCGGCCGCGAGGTGGCGTTTCACGACTCGTCCTCGATGAACAGATCCGACAACCGAATCGCCTGCCACGCCTGGTAACCAGGCTCTTCGCACCAGTCCACGGCCCGGTTGTTGTCGGTGATGTCGAGGTCGAGTGCAACACCGTGCTTGGCTGCCATACCGGCGAGGGAGTTCCCGTCGATCTCCGGATTGGAGATGTGCAGGAGCAACCGCACCGCGGGAACGTTCGCGTCCTCACGCGCTTTGCCGGCGAGGAATACCGCCTTACCGGCTGCGGAGTCGTCTGCCGAGCGCTGGTTGCCTTCCTTGAAGACCGTGTCGTTCTTGTGGAACGTCCCGTACCAGGCCGCGTCGTCGACCGGTCCGAGTACAGCGAAGCTGCCCCGCTCGTCACCGGCGGCGAACAGTTCCACCAACGGTGCGGTGGCGGCGGCTTCGGCGATCTCCTTCTTGCGTTTGGTCGCTTCCGCGTCGCGGAGTACGTCGTAGTCGAGATCGAGTTGTTTGACCAACTCGCGCTTGACCTTCGGCCACATGCTGCGCGAGAGCAGTTTGTTCTTCTTCGCCCACGCGCGGATCTCTGAGGAATCGCTGGTGCGCAACTCGTCAGCGGCGGCGCGTACTGCGTCGGCGGCCTGTTCCCATTCGGTGGCTGCGGATACCGTCATTTCTGGGATCTACCTTTCTTCGGGTGAAACTTCATTCCGGGGTGGTCATCGGGTTGCGATGTTCTGGTCTGGGTTGTTCTGTCAGGCAAAGCGTTTCGCTGCCAACCCGGAGGATGGTGGGGTCCAGTCGGAGATTTTGACGACATCGCCCGATTGCGGAGCTTCGACGACCTTGCCGCCGCCCATCCAGATGAAGATGTGGCCGCTGTGGGGTTGGATGATGTCGCCGGGTCGCAGGTCGGCGGGGTTGGTGATCGAGGTTCCGCGGGAGTCGTCGATCTGCATCTGATCCTGGTGAGGGAGGACCGTTCGGCCGCCCGTGGCTTGCGCCACTGCGTATTTCACCAGTCCGGAGCAGTCGAACCCGATCTTGTTGAAGTCTCCGAAACTGTCTGCCACTCCCCCGTCGCGGACGCCGCGCGTCGGTCCGTTCTCGTCGCCGCCGCCCCAGGCATACGGGGTGCCGAGCCACCGCAGTGCGGTATCGACGACGGCCGAGCCGGTGGACGGGCCGCCTGGAATCGGGCCCGCCGGGGCGGACGTATCGGTGAATTCCTCGATCGCGAACTTCTGAATGTTGGTGACGTAGCCGCGTGTTTCCTCGTTCTGGCAGACCTGGCCCTGCGACAAGGTGTTTCCGGGGCCGCAGTTGTACATGGACAACGTCAGCGGAATCAGCTCGCCTTGCAGGCGGCCGTCAGCCATCGCCTTTTTCGTCAGCTCGAGCATCTTGCAGTCGTAGGACGCCATCGACATCGCAGCGTCGGCCGGTGAGCGCATGTCGAGCTTTCCGTCCCCGTCCCCGTCCACGCCTTCCTGTGCAGCAGTTGAGGGAAGGAACTGTGCCGGGCCGTCCGCACCGGAGTCGTTGTTGTGCGCGTTGACGTTGAAGCCGCTTTCCTGCTTGAACTGCCCTGCCAGCAGCGGAGCGGTGATCTCGGGGCAGGTCCCGGCGGCTTTGAGGATCCACGGTTCGAACTCCGCAGGTACGCTGCCCGGCTTGAGTCCCCCGCCGCCCAGACTCGGTCCACCGCACCCGGCACCTGCCGGAAGTGGAGTGATAGCGGCAGCGTTGACGATCGCGGGAGACGGAACACCCGTGCCGGGCGCGGGAGCCGGTGCGGGTCCGGACGGCTCGGCAGCACCGGCGAGCCACGGTGCGGGATCGGTTGGCGTTCCGGCGCCGTCGGGAAGTCGGCCACCCTCCCAGACCTCGAAATGCAGGTGCGGGCCTGAGGAATCGGCTTCGTTTCCGACAGCGGCGATTTCCTGACCGGCGGTTACCTGATCACCGGTCTTGACCTTGATCGTCGAAGCGGCCATGTGGCCGTAGACGGTGGAAATCCGCTTCCCGTCGACGTCGGTGTCGATGATGACCCAGTTCCCGAACCCCGACGCGGGGCCGGCCTCTGCGACGACACCGGAGGTAGCGGCATAGATCGGAGTACCGAGCGGGCCGGCGAAGTCGGTACCGCGGTGCATGGAACCACCGCGAGGACCGAAACCCGACGTCAGTTGGTAGGTACCGGCCTTGAGCGGCTGCGTTTTGGTTCCCGGAGCTGGTGCCACGGATCCGGTAGTTGCGGTTGTGGGCAGGCAATCGTTGGAAGGTTTGGGATTGTTGTCCGTACCGAACATGACGAAACCGAGCATCAGGACCACTGCGACGATGACGCCGCCAGTGGCCTTGAGGCCGGTCTTCGTCGAGCTGGGTGAATCACCCATCGTCATGTCCTTGTCGTTGTGTCGTGCCGTGCCCGCCTGGGCAACGTGTGGGACCTATCGCGGCCCGAGAGGGCCGTGAGTATGAGGAGTGGGGAGGTGAACGTCAAAAGCTCTCGCCCAAGAGCGTTTTCGGTTCACCCGCCGCCGCGCGCTAGCCGCCGATCGCTTGTCGGTAGATGTCGACCATCGCGTCCAGAGCGGTTCGCTTTCCGTCGATCAACCACTGCCCGTAGGACTCGTGAACGCGGGAACCGAGGAAACTCGCTGCGGTGAATCCGGCGTCGACGACCGAGGTCAGTGCTTGCGCATCCTGGGAGGTCACCGTCGCCAGGACCGAGTTACCGAGACCGACGAAGTCGGAGTTCTGCGCCTGCGCACCCATCAACGTGGTCATCGAATCGGCCGGTTCGTGGAGCTGCTCGGCGGTCATCTTCTGCCCCGGTGTCAGGACACCGAGCGCAACGTTCGCAAGATCCACACCGATCGGGAGGAGCTGCCCGAGGGCCAGGACGTTCCCGGTTTCGGCGACCTGCCACGCGACTTCCTGGAGCTGCCCGACGTCGCGGGCGAGGCGGATGATGTCGACGTTGCCCAGCAGGTTCGCCACCAGCGCCGCCGAGGCGGCTGTGCCGGACGGATCGGGGATCAGTGCCAAGATCCGTGACACCGATTTCAGGTCGACCCCGGCCGCCATCTTCACCAAAGGCGAGAGTTGGTTGTTCAGCTCCCCCGCGACCCGGTGCGCTTCTTTGACGTTGCCGGCCAACAGATGGCCGGGAAGTATTTGCAGGTTGGCCGCAACCGCGTTGTAGTCCACCGAGGTCACACCCGAGACGACGCCGAGGATCTGGTTGATGATCGTCACCGGTTGGATCGCGGAGAGGATCGACGTGGCGGTGGTGAGTTGATCGGTCGGTGTATCCGCCAGCGGAGCCACACCGTTCGACAAGCTCTGTGCGGGACCAGTCAGACCCGCGTACGTGCCGCCGGTACCGGTGCCACCACCCGAGAGGATGCTGTTCGCCAACGTCACCACCTGGTCAGCAGCATCCAGAACCTGCGGAACGTCGACCTTGTCGAGCGCATCGACGACCGAGTTCGTGGCGGCCTCAGGAGAATCAGCCGGAGCGCTGCGCAACCCGTCGCGCGCGGCCGGGTTCGCTGCCATCCATGCCTGTGTCTGTTGGACCGGCTTGAAGGTTCCGGCCAACAGTTGCGCTTGCTGACGAACCGCGGCGACATCGACCGCCGCCGACGTCGAGGTGGGAGCGCCTGCGCTTTGCAGCTTCTCCACCGAGGTCGCCAACGCGGACGCTGCCCCTGGAGCAGCCGCGAGATCCGCGTAACCGTAGTTCGAGGTCACCGCGCCCAAGAACTCCGACGCGTTCGCGGTTCCGGCGCCTGCCGAGGTATTCGCAGTTTCGGCGGCCGCCGGAGTCGACGCCGGCTTCGCAGCCGTGTCGGTCGAGGTCTGACCTGCGACGGACGGAGTCGTTGTCGCCGAGACAGCAGTCGCGGTGGTCGGTGCCACTGTTCCGGGTGGGTTGGCAAGCACTCGTCCCAACGACGCCAAGAATGAATCCTTGCCGGTGTTGGTGTTGCAGTACTTGTCTTCCGGGTGGCAGATGTCGAAGACCCGACCCGACAGAGCGCCGTAGCCCTCGGCGGCCGGACCGGCGATGCCCTGTCCGTCGAGCTTGGGGCCGACGACCTGCGAACCGGCGGTGCCGAGCTTCGGATTGGCGAGCATGACCGCAGCGAGAACGGACGCGGCGGGAACGGGGCCGCTGCCTGCCCCGATGTTGACGGCGACGTCGTTGGCGACCTGTGCACCTTGTGAATAGCCGCCGATGACGAACTTCGAGTTCGGGCACTGCTCCATCGCGGTCGCCATTGCCTGATCACCGGCGGTCTTCGAGGCCGAGTAGGTCATGCCGGACTGCAAAAACGCTTCGGCCGGGTACGACGGATAGATGGCACGGAAGGTGTTGGGCCCGTACATCGTTTCGAGCTTCTCCCCTACCTGGCCCAACATTCCGGCAGGCTTCGACGGATCGGCGTCGGCGCGGGTCTCGGTCGTTCCGGGAGCGAAGACACCGATGTACTTGGTGCAGCCCGCCGCAGTGGACGGTGCGGCGTTGGCCAGGAGCGGTGCGGCCGCGAATCCTGCGACCAGCGTCGAAATGATGGCGAACGCCGACGCGAAGCGGGCGGTGGAAGAGATATTCATCGGATTCCTTCTGCATCAGTGATGGAGGTGATGAAATGCCGACCGTCGATCACGGCGGTGGTGATGCGCTGATACAGCGACGCGCCTTTGCCGGAGGGGCGGGTCTCGTCCAGCTCCATTGCGTACGTCCCAGCAGTCACGCCGGTCACCGTCATGCAGTAGGTCGTTCCTTCCGGCGTCGCATTGATCGCCGACTGCATGTCCGCTGCGAAGGGAGCTGCACCAGGGGTGAGTAGCGCGATCGCTGCATCGGCAGAGCGCAGCGTGTAATACGCGTGTTCGAACGCTGCGATCACACCCTCGCCGCTGTTCTGATCACCAGCAGACACCGGGCATCCGGCAGGTTCCGGAGACGGTGTAGTCGACGGTGTCGCAGCGGAATTGACGATCTCGCTGATGTTCGACGGCTCGTCGTCGGTGACCCGGCCGATGACCGACGCAGCGCCCACGACGACCCCGACCAACAACACCAGCACCGCGATCGCCAGTGCCGTCACGGCCGCGACCTGACGGCGAGGTGTCCGCGCATGCGGCATACGAGGACGACTTGGGAGGCGGACTGGGCGGGTACCAGTTCCGCCGGTCGCGCTACGTACCGCCGGTTTAGGGGTAGATCCCTTCGAGCCAAACATCGTTTCAAACTCCTTCTTCGACCAGGCAATCCATGTCAGATGGCCGGGACGGGCGTGCCCGTCCCGGCCAATCCGGCTATGCCTGTGTGCCTGCTCCGATTGCATCGCTGATCAGCTGCGATGCCAGGCCAGGGCTGGCGTTGGTGAAGAAGTCCGTGAGGGCTGTGTCGACCTGTTCGATGATCTGCTCGCCTCCGGGCTGGGCTGCGACGAAGTCTCGGGCCTGCTGGTCGATCGCGGGTGCGGCGGCGACGGTGTCGCGGACGGTGGTGGCCACTGCCTGTCCGACGGGGCCGGAGTTCTCCCAGTCGGTAAGAACGTTCTGCGTCTGAGTGGTCACGGCAGGCTGGTCGATGTCGGGGATCTGGTCGCTGACATCAACAGGTTCTCCCAATTCGCCTGCGCCGTAGGCGGTTGCGGCCGCAACGCCTGCGATGCCACCGCCGACTGCGCCGATCGCCGCTGCGGGAACGCCCAGAGCCGCTGCACCGATACCTGCTCCGGTGGCTGTGCCCACCACACCAGCAGGCACGGCACCGATCGGCGTGAGAACGGGGCTGAACAAGCCGAGGGCCGACGTTCCGCCGATGGTTCCGCCGATCAACGCGCCCACTGTTGCTGCGGGTACACCAACGGCGGCGGCTCCGGCCAAAGCGCCACCGGCACCACCGGCCAGTTGTGCGGCGGCGATGCGGCTCGCGCGGTCGACGGGGACACCGATCGAGGCGTAGAAGGTTGAGACCTGGCTTTCGATGACGGCCGAGGTGTTGTTGGTGCGGGCGAGATCGTCGTCACTCATCCAGGTCTTCTGCTCGAAGACCCAATCACCAATGCGACCCTTCTCTTTCGGCGCGATGATCGGTGCGACGATCTCGACGGGTCCGGGCAAGTGAATGTTGCCGTAGTCGATCGGTGCGACGCTGTAGTCGGCCGGGGCCGTGTAGGTGCCGGAATCATAGTCCCAGTTCGGCAGCGGCTGCGACGGAACGTTCGCGTACTCTGCGGGCGGCGGCACCCAGTAGACCGGCTCGGGTACAGGCTCGGTCGAGGGTGCAGGTGCAGGTGCAGGTGCAGGTGCAGGTGCAGGTGACGGGGCAGTGACTCCGGGCTGTCCCGGTGCAGGCCCTGTTACCCCTGGCTGCGGGGCTGCCACCGCTATCCCTGCCGTTGCGAAAGTGGCCACAACCAGAGCGGTGAGGGTGCCGGCGGCGATGACAGGCGCGGACGGTGCGCGGTGGCGACCGGTAGGTCGAGACTTGTGGTGCTTCATTGTGTGGAACCTTCCAATTGGGTTGTAAATACGGGGAATTGATGCGGACTGAGGTGGCGCTTACGCGGCCACTGTTTCCGATGCGTTGGCATCAGAAAGCGGGGAGGGGTCCTGCGCCGAAGGCAGCGAGGACCGATGGTGAGGAACAAGTGAATGGCCAACGGGGCAGACTCGGGTGCCGGGAATGCTCACCGAAATGCATGTGTGGCCCAGGCTCCTGCCGGCACACAGCGAGCCCGCCCGGCCTCGAACTTGGAGTTCACCCCACTCTTTCGTTCTCACAGCTCCCCCGATTCGTTGGATGTGTCCGGCCCAGGTGACGGCCCGAGCCGGACACAAGATCAACCTATGAGGGTCAGTCTATAACAGTCAGTTTAAAACGGCTAGACAGTAGGGGTAATCCCACGATGGCTAATCTTCACGCCTAGGTGAATCGCACCGAACACGAGTGGACGGGGGATGAGTGGGCAGGAGATCCGTTCGCGGCTTTCAACCCAACGTGCTCCGTGATCGACGGTTGGAGCGAGGATTCACTCAAGCCGAACTTGCGCGCATTCTTGGTTTGACGCCCGGCGCAGTCAAAGCATGGGAAGCGGGTAGAGGCACGCCCAAGATCGAGACACTCGTTAAATTGGTCGACCCTAGCGTGCTCGATATCGATATTTCCGCTTTGGTTTCCGTACCCAAAGGAGAGACCTTCCTTGGCGACCTTCGCACCCTGCGGCTGATCACACAGTCTCAACTTGCCGAGCGGATCGGTCTTTCCCAAACCATGATGGGTGCCCTCGAGCGCGGTGAGATCAACCTCAGCGAGGATGTCGCGGAGATGCTCGCCGCTGAGCTCGACTACTCCCTCAGCGATATTCGTTCCGCATTCAACCGCGCGAGAAGCAGACCTCCGCACACCCCTGTGTGAAGAGTGCGCGGATCGCATTCTCGATGCACCGCACGAATCGCACGCCGCGATAGGCGCGTCTTCTACCGTCATGCGGCGAACTTTTCCCGATTTTCCACACCACGGTTCGATTCCGCACCAAGCAACACGCTAAGTTTGCAGGTCCGGGCACTTCGGACAAATATTCCGCACGCGGAACTTTGTTGGGTGCGGAATTGGGGAAACGGCAGGAAAACAGTGGCGCGAGGATTCAAGTGACGGACCGGAACCAGTTCGCAGGAAGACTGAGTGCACTCTGGGCGGCCGCGAATAATCCGACGCTCAAGGCAGTAGCAGCGAGGGCGAAAGAACGTAGCTCCGAGGGTCCGAGCTACCAGCGCATCAGCGATTGGCGGCGCGGAGCCCGCGTCCCTGAAAAGTTCGAATCGCTCGAGCCTGTCCTCTGGGTACTTATATCGGCGGCGAGGGCGAAATCGATACAGCCTTCTGAGCATGGTCTGTATGACATGGCGGTGTGGAGGGAATGGTGGGCAGAGGCGCAGACCGGTAGCAGGCAAGGCCCGGACGCGTCGAAAACAGCGCCAATTGCCTGCCCATATCTCGGCCTAGCCTCGTACACAGTCACAGATCGTGACCGTTTCTTCGGACGCGAACGCAGCATCGACGAAGCTGTCTCCACCCTCCAAGGCGCCACTACCCCCGGGTTGTTCGTCCTATATGCAGCCTCCGGGACTGGTAAATCTTCGCTTCTTCACGCCGGTATCGCGGGGCGTGCAGCTACTCACGGGTTGACGTGGGGATCTACGGAACCGTGGAGCATTGAGACCGTAGACCCCGGCCCGGACCCCTTCGGCGCGCTTACCCGCATTTTCCCGCGCATACGAGAAGCCGAGTCGAGCGACGACTACCGGGAGTTGCTCGATGACTACTTCGCTGATTCCGAGAACGATGCCCTACTACTCATCGTCGATCAGTTTGAACAGGTACTCACAGCGGGTGCGAATGACGCGACCCGCGACGAGTTCATAGATCGACTCGACCGTCTCTCTCGCGTGGTCAGCTCAACGAGCACCATACGAGTTGTAATCGGCGTACGAGCGGACTTCGTGCCCGAATGCTTGCAACACGCTCCCCTTGCCGACGCTCTACAGCACAGGCAGATCGTGCTCGCGCCTATGAGCTCCGAAGAGCTGGCCGAAGCCATCAAACTGCCGGCAGCCGCCGCGAACGCTGACCTCGAACAAGGCTTGTCCGAACGAATCATCAGTGATCTCGACGCCACACGAGTAGGGCACAATCAGAGCGTTCTCCCTCTGATGTCCCACGTGCTTGAAAGCATGTGGATGCACCGTGACCCCGCCGGAAACCTCACACTTCGAGCGTATGAAGCTGCCGGAGGAATCGAAGGTTCCGTCAACCGCGCCGCCGAAAACGCCTGGAAGGTGCTCGACGCCGACGATCGTGCAGTGGCGCCGGCCTTGCTGTTGAGGTTGGTTCAGATCGGAGACGGTGCCCGCGACACCAGGAGGGCTGTACCCCGCGCCGAGCTGCTACGCGTGGGCGGCGCGGATGCCCGGAACGGCCGGGTCATCGAAGCACTCACCACCGCTCGACTACTGACCGTCGACGACGACGGACTCGTGGCCTTTGCCCATGAAGTGGTCATCGACAGCTGGAACCGGTTGCACAACATGATCAGCGCCAACAGGGCGAGCAACATGCTTCGGCAGACGTTTGAACGCGACGCGGCCGAATGGGACCGGCGAGGTCGACAGTCCGCCGACCTGTGGGCAGGCGACAGGTTGCACGATGTCATCGCGCAACTCGACGATCACCCACTGACACCGACGGCGTACAGCTTTCGCCGGGATGCAATAAGGAAGCAAGAACGACGGAAGCTCCAAAAACGGGGCGCCGTGTCCGCGATCGCAGCCTTTATCGCGGTCTTGATGATCGTGTCCGTCTTTGCGTTCCGAGCGAGTGCGCGCTCAGAGGTCCTTGCATCGAGTGCACAATTCCGAGAAGTGTTATCGACAGCGGACCGACTACAACAGTCCAATCCGTCTCTGTCGGCGCAGCTAGTTCTTGCAGCCCGCGACATGCAGCCTGCCGAGACCGCCACCGCGTCCCGAGTTCTCGCTACTCAAGATGCACCGATGGCGACGCCGGCCACCGGGCATGAAAATGCGATCTACACCGCCGCATACCGACCTGACGGCAAAGTTCTCGCGACGGCGAGTGGAGACCACACAACGCGACTATGGGATGTCAGCGATCCACAAGTCCCGACACCGATCGGATCGCCGCTGGAAGGTCACACGAGCTTCGTCACCTCAGCCGCCTGGTCCCCTGACGGTGCGATGCTTGCCACTGCGAGCGGTGATGGCACAGTGCGACTCTGGGACGTACGCGATCCGCTCTCGCCCGAGGCAATCGGCAGCCCCCTGCAATCCGCCGGCGGAACCGTGTACGTGGTGTCGTTCAGCCCAGACGGACGCACCCTCGCCGCACCGAACGACGACGGAACCACAGGGCTGTGGGACGTAAGCAACCCGCAAGCAGCGTCTCTCCTCACTCCCCCACTTGCCGGACCAGCAGGTCCCGTCAGAACAAGCGCGTTCAGTCCGGACGGGAAACTCCTCGCGGTCGGCAGCGACGACAAAACAGTGTGGCTGTGGAACGTCAGCGACCCATCGAACCCCGTAATCGCAACAGCCCCGCTCACCGGGTTTGCCCGAGCGGCGCACTCGGTCGCGTTCAGTCCAAACGGCCAACTTCTCGCCGCCGGCAGCGACGATCGAACCGCCCGCGTCTGGAACATCGGAAACCCCGCGCAACCGACCTTGGAAGGGCCGCCTCTCACTGGTCACACCGGTGCGTTGTGGTCCATCGCGTTCGGACCGGACAGTCAAACGCTCGCAACCGCAAGCTGGGACGGCACCGCCCGACTGTGGAACCTCCGAGACCCTGCCCGCCCGCGCGCCCTAGGGCAGCCCCTTGCCGGCAGTAACGGGGGCATGATCACAGTCGCCTTCGCTCCCGACGGCGCAACTATGGCAACGGGAAGCCAGGACGGCGTCCTCAGGATGTGGAACCGCCCTACATCCGTCATCGACGCCCACACCGACCGTGTCATGACGCCGAGGTTCAGCTCGGACGGATCACACATGGCCACGGGCTCTGTCGACGGCTCGCTTCAGGTGTGGGACACCTCTGATCCCGATCACCCGATCGCACGGGGACGAGTCGTAGTGCCCAACGGCCAAATCGACAACTTGCAAATGTCACCGGATGGCCGAACCGTGCTGACAACGGGCGGAAACGATCGGGCAGTGCGGCTTTGGGATGCTTCAGACCCCGACACCATCCGTCCTCTCGGCCGGCTCGACCTCGAGACCAGATACGCGTATTTGATGGCGATCACTCCAGACGGCCGCACCCTAGTCACCGGTAGCAGCGACAATTCGCTCCAGTTCTGGGACATCACCGACATCGCTGCGCCCGCACCCTTGGGGCAGCCTGTGCCGGTCCCCGGCGACCTGCTCACCAACGCAGCCTTCTCGCCGGACGGCCGAACGCTCGCGATTGCGGCGTCGGGTACCAACGACATCACGCTCCTCGACAGCTCAGATCCGAGCCGTCCCGAGATGCTTCAACCACTGACCGGGCACACGAAGCAGGCCGAATCCGTTGTCTTCTCGCCGGACGGGAAAACCCTGGCCAGCGCTGGTGACGATCAGACGATTCGGTTCTGGGACGTAACGAAGCCAAGCGAGGCGCAAGGGATCGGCGACCCCCTGATCGGCCAATCAAGCACGATCCGGTCCGTCGCTTTCGCAACCGACGGGCGGACTCTGGCTTCGGGCAGCGACGAGGGAACCGTCCAGCTATGGGACACCACAAACATCGCAGCTCCCATCAAACTCGGCGGTTCCATCGCATCCATCGGAGCCACCCGGTGGTATATCGCATTCAGTCCTACTTCCAATCACCTCGCGGCAGGTGGAGAGGGCGGCGCCGTCCGGCTATGGAATCTCACTCAGCGCGCGGCAGAAACCCGAGTGTGTAGGAACACGAACAATGTTCTTACCGACGCGACGTGGGACCAACTATTCCCTGAACTCCCCTACCGAACCACCTGCTAACTCATCCTTGGAAAGGGCACTGTGCGCTCACCGACTGCACTTCAGACCGCAACGCCAATGCAGTTCGTCGCAGACGATCACGCACTCGACGTCGATGGTTCCAGCCTCCGCACCACCGCAGACCCTGACATCGCGGCGAAGGCAATAGCCGCCGAAACCCTCGATCGAATACGAGTGGTGCTCGACAGCTACCCCGCAGATCCGATCGTGTTGCTTTCAGGTGGCGTTGATTCGATCCTCGTTGCGGCGACCGCAGTCGCCCTCGGCACCGCACCGCGTGCGATCACGATCGTCGTCGACGGGGAAACCGTCGATCGAGCACCCGCGATAGCCGCTGCCGAAGCACTCGGACTGCGGCATGAAGTTGTTGTCCTGAGCTCATCAGACGTCGTCAGCCTCGCTAAATCGGCAGTCGTCGCTCTGGGAGTCAACGAATTGTGGGAGGTCGCAGCCGCTATCCCGATCCTCGCTGCCTCTGAATTGATCCGCCGATTCAGCGCAGCGTCCCCGGCGCCGGCAGCTGTTCTCACCGGCAGCGGTGCAGATGCAATTTTTGCAGGAGGCCGGGTGATCGAGCACCCGATCGAATCCGCCGCAGCGAACCGGGCTTTAGACGAAGTAGTTCGCACCGAGACGGGAACGAACTTCGTTCGCGATCGATTGGTCCCGGATTTCTACGAACGACTGCTAGGCGACGACGCCCAAGCACTCATCCATGTATTCCAGACAGAACGGTTCTGGCAACTCGCTGAACAACTAGCGCCACCCGCTCTCTTCGGCCACGTCACTGGCGCAGCGCACGACAAACTCGCAGTCCGGCTGGCATGTGAGCGCCTGCTTCCGGAAACTGCGCAGCACCTGGCCTGGACACGTAAATCCCCTATTCAACGGTCCAGTGGCCTTTTCGATGCGCTCGCTGATGCAGCGCGTGCCCGTGCCGCGCAGCTTCCAGGAGCAACGACCTACAGCAATCCGCTCACGGAACCGATGGAGTCCGTCGCAGTCAGGCTTTTTCTAGCCGATTTACACTGAACCATATAGAGCGAACGAATTGAACCGGCGTGTCGGCTGCGTATCTCGACATTTCTGCGGGAGTATTTGCAGGCAACACAATGCCCGCGCCACCGCGCGGACGAACTGGAAGGGGCTTGTCATGGCGAGAGGTCGTCCGAGTAAAGGCGAGCGGCGTCGTGTCGAGACGCGAGTGCCCGTGGATGTCAAAGACCGCCTCACCCTGATGCGCGAAGCTCGGGGACTGACTGAGAGCGAACTCGTCGCCGACATCCTCAGCGCTGCGGTAACCCGATTCGACCCGGCCGCAGTCCACACAGAGAGGCTGACGATGACCGCCTAATGGTGACCACAACGCCGAAGATGCGGAAACCCCGCTTCGGTCTCATATGCGCAGTTGATCGCCCTTAAAACGACGATATCCCCCGGTTGACGGGCCGGGGGATTCGGATGTCGTAAGAAACGAGTTGACGCTCGGATCTTAGGGTCTTGCTGCTTTCCCCGAAGGGACTGTCTTGCGCGACAGGTCTCAGGGTACATCGCGTCCTGATGCAAAATCCATAACCGATTTTTCGCGTGTCTCAGCGATGGAGCACACGCCCGCACCCATACAGCGCCCGTACTGCGGTAGCAGCCCTACGCGGCGCCGCTACGGAACCGCTCGTACACCCCGCAGGATGCAAGGGCACCTGTACGGGCACCAGTGCCATGCCCTGACGCCGATGCTGCTCAATACGCTCGGCAAGGAAGCCGCTTGCCGGCGCTATTGCAAGGTCGCACTCGCCCTCGAAGACGGCGCATACGGCGGCATCGCCCGCTGGCGGGGCGCCCAACATTGGGTCGAGATCGTCGTTCGGTGTGCGTTCACCGCCGAATACACACGGATTCGACCGGCACTAGTCCGGTCGTCTGGCGGCGGCATCAGCCTCAAGTCCTTGCTGGCAGTTGCCACCGTCATGGCCGAAGCCGCGGACTTCGACACCGGCCGCAACTCACGCTTGACCGTGGAAACCATCGTCGAACGCACCGGCAAGAAAGAGCGGACTGTTCAGCGAGCACGACAAGCTCTCAAGCTCCTGCGCGTGGCCACCGAGGTTCTCCGCGGCCGACTCCGCACCAAGGACGAGCGGTATGCCTCATGGAGGTTCAACGACAAGGCCCGTGGCTGGGCGTCTGTCTGGGCATTGCACCTGAGCAAGCCTGTGGATAAAACCCGCATCTTGGTCGCCGGTTCCATACAGATGGCACCCCACCCCCGCAGGGGTCACTTTAAGAGCTTTACCTCTCGTAGAGAGGTACTTAATACAAAACGATCTGTGGATAAACGAGCCGCTTCGCGGCGCAAGGAGTCAAAGGGGGATGTCGAGAAGGCCGAAGTCGTCCGGAAAGGCTTGTTACTCGCATCCAAATGGCTCAGCAATCCACGAACTCCCGTTTGGGCGCGCCGGCACACCCCCCGAGGTTGGGCTCCCGCGCTGGCCGAACCAGCTGCACATGGTTGGACGGCCGCGGATCTCAACGACGCGATCGACGCCTGGAGCAAGGCCACGCGGATGGCACCGGCCCCGAAGCACCCCATCGCGTTCATCCGTTGGCTCATGAAGCAGCAGGACTTGGCCTTCGCACCACACGTTCTCGCTCAGATAGCCGCAGACCAGGAAAAAGCCGAGCGCGAACGACAGGCAGCAGCATTCGAGGCCGAACGCAACCGCTACGCATCGGCCGCATCCGAGGACTCCCCCGGCCGCCAAGCTGCCCGTTTCGTCGCCCGCCGAGCCGCCGACAGCGCCCGCATCCGGAAGACCCAGGCATCCGCGCGCGAGAATGAAACCTCGCCCGTGTGGATCACCCATCTCTCAGATCGGGGTAAGCGATGAACGGAAAACGCCCGTCCGCAAAGCCACCCGTCAAACGCCGGCCGCTCTCCCCCTGCCAGACCGTCCCCCAGATCCACGAACGGTTGCGCACCGGCGCAAAGACGATCGTCATCGACCACCGCAACGACGAACCCCTAGAACTCACCGACGCCGAGCTGCCCGACGGCATCACCATCCGCATCATCGGCGTCTCACGCGTCATCATCACCCGACTGGCACCCGAAACGAAGCGCAGCGCCCAAATCGTGGCCACCGACGCGGCACGATCCCAAATCTTCGGGCACACAACTCTCTTCGCCTACGGAAACGCCCATACCGACGCATTCGACACCACACGCGTCCGCGCAACCAACCGCGCCACAAGCAACCTCGTCGACGAGGGGGTCGGGGAGCAGATTCTCGAAATCCGGCGCTAAGGATTTACGGCAGATAGTAGCGTACTATCTGCCGTAACTCGTGAGTCGTCCTGCCGCGATGGTCGTTCCGGAGATGGGCGACTCCGGAAACTATCTGCCGTAGTGCTGAAGGGCGGTCGGGGTGGGATCGGTGAGCTCGCTACCGGCGCGGGCCGCCGGGATCCGGCTGGCGGACGCGACGCGGACCTTTCTGGGCACGATCGCGGCGGTGAACACCCGCCGCGCCTACGCCTCGGCGTTGGATCGGATGGTGCGCGACTTCGGCGCGGACGGCGATGTCGGGTTGTTGAACCCGGATCGGGTGTCGGGGTGGTTCGACTACGTGTGGGGCGACAAGGCCCCCAAGACCTACAACCTCCGGCTGACCGCGGTGTCGGCGGCGTGCGCCTACTGACGCGATCAACAGTGGCTGACCGGCGATCCGGTGTCGCGCCTGCGGGCGCGGCCGAGTGCGCCGGACAACAGCAAGGCGATGACCGCCGCCGAGGTTGCGGAGCTGCTGGGCATGGACGCGGCCCTGCGCGAGCGGGTGTTCTGGTCGATGCTGTATGAGTCCGCCGCGCGGGCGGAGGAGATCCTGAATCTCGACATCGAGGACCTGGACACCGTGAACCGATGCGCCACGGTCACCCGCAAGGGCGGCGCCCGCGAGGTGATCTATTGGCAGACCGGCACCGCACGGCCGCTGCCCCGGCTGATCGCCGGACGGAAGTCCGGGCCGCTGTTCCTGACCGACCGCAAAGCCAAGCCGTCGGTCGCCAAGACCGACACCGACAACTCGACCGGCCGCGCCCGACTTTCCTACCGCCGCGCCGCGACGCTCCTCGAGGAGCACACCGAAGGGATGCGACGCGGACCGTTCACGCTGCACCAGCTGCGGCACTCGCGACTGACCCACGCCGCAGAGAAGGGCGCTTCCACGCCGATGCTGATGGCGTTGAGCGGACACACCTCGGTGCGCAGCCTGGTCAAATACGCGAAGGTCTCCGCCGAGGCGCTGGGGCGCTGGCAGGCCGAGACCGATCCCGCTGCGCGGCGGCGCTCCCGCTGAATCTCTCAGTAGCTGACGGTGACGAGTTCCGGCGCGTGTCTGCGTATCTTGTTCAGCACCTTGACTGTTCGGCCCGAGCGCATCTGCTCGAGGGGGGCCGAAAGAGACCAATCAAGTGCGGCACCGTCGATGGGTGTGGTCTTCCGCGTCCGGGAACTCATAGCCGCTGCCGGGCGTGCGTGGTCGTGGTGTTTGTCGGATCCGGCGGGGGCACGGCCGAGAGTAGGGCCGTGAGGTCGCGCGAGACCTCGCCGGGGTTGGAACAGCCGTGGGAGATGAGCGCGCGGGAGCGCGGCTTCGGTCAGGCCGTATCGGATATGGACGGCGTCGTGGTTCCCGGGAACTCGAATGTGCCGGAGTCGTCCGTCGGTCTACGTGCGTTGCGCGGAGTCGTCCCGAATCTCACTGCGGAGAACGTGTTTGAGGATCTTGCCGGAAGGGTTGCGCGGGATGTCACGGACGATCAGATCGCGCGGCAGTTTGTAGTCCGCGACGTATTCGGCGGCGTACGTCCGCAGCTCCTCGAGGGTCACCTCGCGACCGGGAACCGGGGTCACGATCGCGACGATGGTCTCCCCGAATGTGGCGTGGTCCAGGCCGACGACGGCAACGTCCTGGACGTCGGGGTGCCCCGCGAGGGCGTTCTCGACCTCGATCGAGTAGACGTTGCGGCCGCCGGTGATGATCATGTCCTTGAGCCGGTCGACGATCGTGATGAAACCGTCGGCGTCGCGGACGGCGAGGTCCCCGGTGTGCAGCCACCCGTCTCGGATGGTCTCGGCGGTGGCCTCGGGCTTGTTCCAGTAGCCCTTCATGATGGTCTCGCCGCGCAGGATGATCTCGCCGGTCATCCCCGTCGGGACATCGTTGCCATCCGGATCGACCAGCCGGAACTCGGCATTCGTGATCGGCCAGCGTCCCGTCGCATCGGGACGGACGGCGACCTCGTCAGGCGTGGAGTAGATGCCGGTGGGGCCACCCTCGGTCGGCCCGCACAGCTGGAAGAAGCCGACGTCCGGGAAGGTCGTCACGAGTTTCGCGACCGCAGTCGGCGGCATCGGTGCCGCCCCGAAGAAGCCGAGCCGCCAGTGCGAGAGGTCGCGCCGCTCGAGGTCGGGGACCGTCAACATCATCTGATACATGGTGGGAACACCGAGGAAGACGGTGATCCGGTATCGCTCGAGGGCGTCGAGGACGGCGGCGGGCTCGAATGCCGGCAACACGACGTGGGTGGTGCCCATCGAGAAGCCGCTGAGCACGAACAGCACCAGTTCGGCGCAGTGGTACATCGGTGCCACGTGCAGGTTCCGGTCGAAGGAGTTGACGCCGAGCGAGGACACCGCGTGGCCGACCCACAGCAGCCGGTGGTGATCGAACAGCGCACCCTTCGGTTTCCCGGTGGTGCCGGAGGTGTAGATGATCATGCAGTCGTCGTCCTCGCGCACCTCGACCTGTGGGTCGCTGTCCGGCATGGAGGACGCCAGCTGGACGAAATCGTCGAAGCCGTCCGCGCCGTCCAGCGAAAGCGCCGGGGCAGCGGGCGCCTGCTCCAGCTTGGCCAGGTCCCGCACCGCCGCGACGGTGTCCCCACCGAACAGCAGCACCGACGCGCCGGAGTCCTCGAGCAGATACGCCAGCTCCCGGGCCGTGGACCGCGGGTTGAACGGGGAGACGATCGCGCCGACCTTGAACGCGCCGTACAGCGCGAGGAGGAAGCGGTCGGAGTTCGGCGACAGCACCGCCACGCGGTCGCCCTTCTGCACGCCGAGGGACAGCAGCGCGTTGGCGTACTGGTTGATTTCCCGGTCGAGCTGCCCGTAGCTGCGCTCGACGCCCTCGAAGATCAGCGCGGGCCGGTCCGGGTGGCGGCGTGCGTTCAATGTCAGTTGTCCACCAAGGGTTGCCATGATTCTCCTATGATCGGCGGGTGGTCTGCTAAGCAAATGTGGGGGGACGTTTGGTGAGGACGGCGTCGGCGCCCTCGGCGAAATCCGGTGTGCCGATGAGTTCGATCTGTCCGGCTCGTTCACGCTCGAGGGCGTGGTCGAGGTGGCCCAGGGTGGACGCGGCGAGCGCCCGTCTGGTCAGTTCGAGGGCGCGCCGCGGCCCGGCTCCCAGCGTGCCGGCGACGGCCTCGACATGGGCCGCGAGCTGGTCATCCGGCAGGATCCGGGCCACCAAGCCGGTCTGGGCGGCGTCGGTGGCGGAAAGCCGCTGCCCGAGCAGCGCTAATTCTGTAGCCCGCGCCCGGCCGATCGCCGCGGCGACGAGCGCGGTCGCGCCGCCGTCGGGCATCAGCCCGATGCTGGTGAACGACAACAGGAAATACGCGCTTTCGGCGGCGTAGGTGAGGTCTGCGGCGCAGGCGAGCGCCACTCCGTACCCGACCGCGGGGCCGTTGACGGCGGCGATGACGGGGACCGGCGCGGAGACGATGCCGCGGATCACCCGGTTCGCGGCGTCCATCACCACCTCGGGTTCCTCGCCCGTCACCGCGGTCAGATCCGCTCCCGTGCAGAAGGCTCTTCCCGCGCCGGTGAGCACGATCGCGCGGGCACCGGTCGCTTCCGCCCCGCTGATCGCGGTGTCGAGTGCGACCAGGTCGTCGACGCCGAGGGCGTTCATGCGGCCGGGCCGGTCGATCGTGATGTGAAGCAGGCGGCCGGTGCGGACGGTCCGGATAGCGGTCGGGGTCATCGGATCAGCCGAGCCGCTCGATGATGGTGACGTTGGCTTGTCCGCCGCCCTCGCACATGGTCTGCAACCCGTAGCGTCCGCCGGAGCGTTCGAGTTCGTGCAGCATGGTGGTCATCAGCCGGGTGCCGGTGGCGCCGATCGGGTGGCCGAGAGCGATGGCGCCGCCGTTGGGGTTCACCCGCTCCGGGTCGGCGCCGGTCTCCTGCAACCACGCCATCACGACCGGGGCGAACGCCTCGTTGACCTCGAACACGTCGAAGTCGTCGATGCGCATGCCGGTCCGCTCGAGTGCCCGTTCGGTGGCGGGGATCGGTGCGGCGAGCATCATGACCGGATCGGCGCCGAGCACGGTCAGGTGATGGATCCGGGCCCGCGGAGCCAGGTCGTGGCGGCGTACCGCCTCGGCGGAGGCGATGAGCATGCCCGAGGCGCCGTCGGAGATCTGGCTGGCGACCGCGGCGCTCAAGCGCCCCCCCGGCGTGAGGCTCGGCAGGGCGGCCATCTTCTCCGGTGTGGTGTCGGCGCGCGGTCCTTCGTCGGTCGTCATCTGCTGGTAGGGGAGGATCTCGGCGGCGAAGCGTCCGCCGGCGATCGCCTGCAGCGCCCGGCGGTGGCTTTCCAGGGCGTACTGCTCCATCGCCTCCCGGTCGATTCCCCACTTTTCGGCGATCATCTCGGCGCCGCGGAACTGCGAGATCGTCTCGTCCCCGTAGCGGGCCCGCCACCTCGTCGAGCCCGAGTAGGGGTCGCGCACGCCGAACGCCTCGCCCGCGGTGACCGACGACATCAGTGGGATCTGGCTCATGTTCTGCACCCCGCCCGCGACGATGAGGTCGGCGGTGCCGCTCATCACGGCCTGCGCGGCGAAATGTACAGCCTGTTGCGAGGATCCGCACTGGCGGTCGATGGTCACGCCGGGCACTGTCTCGGGCAGGCCCGCAGCGAGGGCCGCGGTGCGGGCGATATCGCCCGCCTGCGGACCGATGTTGTCCAGGCAGCCGAGGATCACGTCGTCGACCGACGCGGGGTCGACACCGTTGCGTTCGACGAGTGCGCCGATCACATGGGCCGCGAGGTCGACCGGGTGTGCGGCGGCCAGTGCGCCGCGGCGGCGGCCTACCGGGGTGCGTGCCGCGTCGATGATGTATGCCTCTGGCATTGATGTCTCCGAATCGTCGTCTCAGGTGGTCGATGGTTGACGTGTGCGCGAGTGCAGGTAGGCGTCGAGCAGGACGGTCAGCACGACGCGGCCTTCGCTGTCGACCACGGTGCTCTCGGTGGTGACGAGGGCGCGTGCCCGGTCGTCGAACTGGATGTCGTCGATGACGACGGTGCCGGTCAGCACGTCTCCTGGACGCACGGGACGGCGGAACCGCAGATCTCGGATGCCGCGCCCGGCAATGGCCGCCCAGCTGTGCCCCACTGCGTCGAATGTCAGCCGTTGCAGGATCGCCAACGTGTGGATTCCACTGGCGATCAGGCCACCGAACTGGCCGTCCTGCGCCGCCGCCCGGTCGATGTGAAACCACTGGGGATCCCAGTGGGTGGCGAAGTCGACGAGTTCGGCCTCGGTCACCGTGTGTGAGCCCAAGTCGAAACGCTGGCCGATGCCCAGGTCCTCGGCGTATACAAGGCGTGTGTGCTCATGGTGCGATCCCACCTGCACGCCGACGGGTTTCACCGCGGCGCCATGCGGATCGCGCCGTCGAGGCGGATGGTTTCGCCGTTGAGCATCGGGTTGGTCACGATCGCCTCGACCAGCTGCGCGTACTCGGCGGGGTCGCCGAGCCGGTTCGGGTGCGGCACCTGCTGTCCCAGCGAAATCTGAGCCGCCTCGGGCAGCGTGCCCAGCAGCGGGGTCTTGAACAGGCCGGGCGCGATGGTGTTCACCCGGATCAGCAGCGACGCCAGGTCGCGGGCGATCGGCAGGGTGGCGCCGACGATCCCGCCCTTCGATGCCGAGTACGCGGCCTGTCCGATCTGCCCGTCGAAGGCCGCGACCGAGGCGGTGTTGACGATCACGCCGCGCTCGCCGTCGACGGGCTCGTTCTGCGACATCGCGTGCGCGGCGAGGCGGATGACGTTGAAGGTTCCGGTCAGGTTGACCTTGACGATCTTCTCGAATTCGGCCAGCGGGAACGGTCCGTTCTTACCGACGGTCTTGACGGCGTTGCCGATGCCGGCGCAGTTCACGGTGATTCGCAGTGAGGACTCCGCGTTGGCGCGCTCGACCGCCTCGGTGACCGCGGCCTCGTCGGTGACATCCGCCGGAGCGAATTCCACGGTGTCGCCGAGAGCAGCCAGCGCATCCGTGTTCGCGGTGGGCAGGTCGACGGCGATTACCCGGGCGCCCGACTTGGCGAGGGCGGTGACGGTGGCCAGTCCGAGGCCCGAGGCTCCGCCGGTGACGAGTGCGTTGGTTCCGGTGATATGCATGAATACTCCTGACGAAATAGGTTGAGAACATCGGGTTTTTGACAAAGTGAGGTGTGACTGACGCAGTGGTGTCACTGCGCGAAGGTCAACCTCATAAGGCGCGGCCGATGAGTTCCTTCATGATCTCGTTGGTGCCGCCGTAGATCTTCTGCACGCGGGAAGCGGCGTACATCTGCGCGATCGGGTACTCCATCATGTAGCCGTAGCCACCGAAGACCTGCAGGCAGCGGTCGACGATCTCGCACTGCTTGTCGCTGCCCCACAGCTTGGCCATCGACGCGGTCGCCGCGTCGAGGGTGCCGTCGAGGTGACGCTGGATGCAGTGGTCCATCAGGGTCTTGCCGGCCAGCACGTCGGTCTTGCACTCGGCGAGTACGAACTTCGTGTTCTGGAAGTTCAGGATCGGCTTGCCGAAGGCGTGACGTTCCTTGGCGTACCTGATGCTCTCCGCCACCGCGGCCTCGGCCACCGCGACACCGCCGACACCGAGGATCAGCCGCTCACGCTGCAGCTGACCCATCAGCTGGTAGAAGCCCTGCCCCTCGACGCCGCCGAGCAGATTCGCTGCCGGCACCCGCATGTCGGTGAACGACAACTCGCGGGTGTCCTGGCCGTGCTGGCCGATCTTGTCCAGCACCCGCCCACGCTCGAACCCCGGAAGATTCTCCGTCTCCGCGACGAGCAGCGAGATACCCTTGGAACCTTGGCTCGGGTCCGTTTTGGCGACGATGACGAGCAGGTCGCAGTGCGACGCGTTCGAGATGAACGTCTTCGAGCCGTTGATCACGTAGTGGCCGCCGTCGCGAACCGCGGTGGTCCGTACGGCCTGCAGGTCCGAGCCGGTGCCGGGTTCGGTCATCGCAATGGCGAGGACGCTCTCACCGCTCGCACATTTCGATAGCCAGCGCTTCTTCTGGTCCTCGGTGGCATAGGCGGCGATGTAGTGCGCGACGATCGTCGAGTGCACGGCGAAGCCGAACGCGGTGTCGTGGGCGTAGGCGATCTCCTGCTGCACGATCGCCTCGTGGCCGAAGTTGCCGCCCCCGCCGCCGTATTCTTCGGCGATGTCGAGGCACAGCAGTCCCGCGGCGCCGGCCTTGGTCCAGAACTCGCGGTCGACCTGGTGCTGCGCGGCCCAACGGTCCTGGTTCGGGGTGGCTTCCTTGCGGAAGAACTCGGCGGCGTGCTTACGCAGCAGCGCCTGATCGTCGGTCTCCCACGGGGAGCGGTAATCGGGGAACAGCTCGCTCATGATCGGTCCTACTTTCCGGTGAATTCGGGGGCGCGCTTGGCGAGGAACGCGGCCTGGCCCTCGCGGCTGTCGGCGGAATGGATGGCAACGTGAAAGTTGCGCTTCTCGTGCTCGAGTCCTTGCGCCAGAGAGGTTTCCAGGGCCTGGAGGGCGGCATCCTTGGCCAGCGCCACCGCGAGCGGTGAGTTGGCGGCGATCCGCTGCGCCATGGCGACCGCCGCTTCGAGGGCGGTGCCGTCCGGGACGGTCTCGGCGACGATGCCGGCCGCGCACGCCCGCTGTGCGGACAGGAAGTCGCCGGTGAGCAGTAGGGCCATCGCCTTGGACTTGCCGACGGCCTGAATCAGGCGCTGGGTTCCGCCGCCGCCCGGGATCACGCCGAGCTTCACCTCCGGGACACCGAACTTGGCGGATTCGCCGGCGATGACGATGTCGCAGGCAAGCGCCAACTCGCAGCCGCCGCCGAGTGCGAGGCCCTCGACCGCAGCGAGGACCGGCTTCGGGAATCGGCCCAGGTCGGCCCAGATGGTGCCGCCCAGCGCGGCTCGATCGCCGAGCAGCGACTGGTCGCGAATGGCGTCGAAATTGGTGATGTCGGCTCCGGCGCAGAAGATCCCGCCGGCGCCGGTGAGCACGATGGCACGGATCTCGTCGTCGTGCCGAGCCGCGACGAGCTCGGTGTTCAAGGCGGTGAGCACCGCCTCGTTCAGACTGTTGCGAGCCTTGGGCCGGTTGATCTCCAGGATCAGGAGGTGGCTGTCGCGGGCCGTGCGTAGCGGGGCGTTGTCGGGGTTCATCGGACGTCCTCGTAGACGTTGGTGTGCGCGGCGCGCATGGCCTTCTTGTCGAGCTTGCCGACGCTGGTGCGGGGCAGCTGGTCCAGATACAGGACGGTCTCGGGCAATTGCCATTTGGCGAATGCATCGGCGAGCAATTCGTGGATCTCCGACAGTGGAAGTTCCTGCCCGTCGGTCGTCACGACGAGTGCTACTGGACGCTCCTGCCACTTCGGGTGCGGGACGCCGATGACGGCCGCCTCGGCGATCTTCGGATGGGCAACGAGTGCGTTCTCCATGTCGATGGAGGAAATCCATTCGCCACCCGACTTGACCACGTCCTTGATCCGGTCGGTGATCTTCAAGTAACCATTCGGGTCGATGGTCCCGACATCGCCGCTACGCCAATACCCGTCGAGGAACTTGTCGGCGTCGTCGTCGAGCTTGTGATAGCGCTCGATGATCCACGGTCCGCGCAGCAGCACTTCACCCTGACTCGTGCCGTCGTGCGGGAGATCGTTGCCTTCCGCGTCGACGATCCGGATGTCGATGCCGTTGACCGGCAAACCCTGCTTACGCTTGAGATCCCACTTCTCCTCGTCCGAGATCACACCGCGCAGCGAGGGCTTCAGTCCCCGGTTCACCGCGACCAGAGGGGTGGTCTCGGTGGCGCCGTAGGCGTGGATGACGTCGGCTCCAGTGATGTCGTGGAAGTCGCGCATCAGCGACAGCGGCGGCTCGGTGGCACCGGACAGCAGCCGCGCGCGGGAGAAGTCCGGTGCGACCGCAAGCGTCTTGATGTAGTTCATCATGGGCTGGAAGATCGCCGGCGCACCGTTTGCGACGGTGACTTGCTCCGCGATCATCGCGTCCACGAGGACGGATGTGTCCTCGGCGATGTAGCGACCGGGCAGCACGATTTTTGCGGCACTGTAGGCGGCCGCCTGGGGTAGGCCCCAGCCCTGGCCGTGGAACATCGGCGTGATGAGCATGACGGCATCGTCGCTGCTCATCCCGAGTCCGGCGACCTCGGCGAGGGTGTGCAGGTAGATGCCGCGATGCGAGTAGTAGATGCCCTTGGGCCTGCCGGTGGTGCCGGTGGTGTAACACGCGCTGTAGGAGGAGGTTTCGTCGATGACCGGCCAGTCGATCTCCGGGCCGGCGTCCGCGAGCAGGTCCTCCCAGTGCACCGCGTGCGGGAGCGTGGTGGTGATGTCGGCCAGCGGCTTATCGGTCATCACCACCCACGTCTTCACGTTCGGCGTATGCGGTGCCAGCGCCTCGGCAACCGGAAGCAGCGACTCGTCGATGAGGACCACCGATGCATCACTGTGTCCGGTGACGTAAGCGAGATCCTCTGGCGCCAAACGCAGGTTCATCTGCAACATCACGGCAGCGAGGCCGGGAATCGCCCAGTACAGCTCGTAGTGCCGCTTGCTGTTCCAGTCGAGGATCCCGACCACATCGCCCGGCCCGACGCCGATCGAGCGAAGTGCATTGGCACTTCGTTGGATTCGCGCGTAGGCATCGGCGTAGGTGTACCGGTCCCAGCCGCCGTCCGCGGTGCGGTACACGATCTCCTGCTCGGGATAGGTGCGCGCGGCGTGCCGGATGATGGTGGTGGTGTTGAGTTGATAGTGGTCGCCGTGGGTGGAGGGCAGGCCCCTCACGATCTCGTGGCTCATGACGTCCTCAGATGCGTTCGATGATGGTGGCGTTCGCGGTGCCGGTGGCCTCGCAGACGGTCTGCAAGCCGAACCTCTTGCCGGAGCGTTCGAGTTCGCAGAGCAGGTCGGTGAGCATCCGGGCTCCGGTCGAGCCCAGCGGGTGGCCGAGGGCGACGGAGCCGCCGTTGACGTTCAGCTTGTCGTCCGGGACGCCGAATTCCCGTTGGAAGATCAGCGGCACACCGGCGAAGGCCTCGTTGACCTCGAACAGGTCGATCTCCTCGACGGCCAACCCGCTTCGGCCGAGCGCCTTGTGGGCGGCGTCGAGGATCGCGGTGAACTGGATGATCGGGTCGGCGGCGGCGACCGACAGCGCGCGGAACCGGGCGCGTGGGATGAGGCCGTTGCGCTCGGCGTACTCGCGGTCGGCGATCAGCAGCGCGGCCGCGCCGTCGCTGATCTGCGAGGAGTTGGCCGCCGTGGTCCGCCCGTCGGCGCCGAACACGGCTTTCAGGCTCGCCATCTTGGCGGGGTCGATGTGCTCGCGGATGCCCTCGTCCGAGTCGATGACCGGACCGGTCGGGTCGTCGGGGTCGGCGGTGATCGGCACCATCTGGTCGCGGAACTTCCCGGCCCGCGTCGCGGCGTGCGCCCGCTCGTGGCTGCGAGCGCTGAACGCGTCCAACGCCGCTCGGCTCAGGTCGAACCTCTCGTTCATCAGCTCCGACGACGGGCCCTGCGCCATCAGCCCACCGTCGTAGCGGTCGAGTTCGCGCGGGCTGTACTGCGGGCCGAGCGGCGCGCCGGGCAGGAACGCCGGAGGCATCGGCACCCGTGACATCGACTCGACGCCGCAGGCGATCACCAGGTCGTGGGAACCCGCCATCACCGCCTGGGCGGCGAAGCTGACCGCCTGCTGCCCTGAACCGCACTGGCGGTCGATCGTCACCGCGGGGACCGACTCGGGCAGCCCGGCGGCGAGCACCGCGTGGCGGCCGAGATTGCCCGACTGGACATCGTGCTGGATGACGCAGCCGGTGATGACGTCCTCGATCGCGGCGGGGTCGACGCCGGCGCGGGCCACAAGCTCCCGCAGCGTCTGCCCGAGCAGGTCCACCGGATGCCATGCGCTGAGGATCCCTCCGCGACGGCCGACCGGGGTCCGGACCGCGCCGACGATAACGGCCTCGCGAACACTCATGACAAAGCTCCTTGTGCTGAATTACGGGGTGCCGAATCGCGGATTCCGATCAGGGGAATGTCGAGGCGCTTCGCGACCTCCTCCCATTCGCGCGTCGGCTTGGAAAGAAACGTCTGCTCGAGCTCCTCCTGGGTGCCCTCGACACCGAGACCGGCGCGGGCGCGCTCCCAGAAGTGCGGCTCGAGCGCGGCCAGCGCGACGTGGCCGTCGGAGCTGGAGTAGATCCGGTAACCGGGATGCGCCCCGCCGAGCGGCGCGCCCGCTCCCATCAGACCGTGCCGAACTGCGGCGCCGGCGTCGGCGGCCGCCTGTTCGAGGACGACCCGCTCGCGGTGTCCCACGCCGGACTCCGCGGCCACGCGCAGGGCGAGCAGGGCCGCGGACACGGCGCGCTCGGCGCCGAGCAGGTCGGCCACCGGGACGGTCGGCATCGTCGGCGGCTGGAGAGTGCCGTGCAGGGCCTGGTACGTCAGGTCATGGCCGGGCTGCTCCGCCGCGATCCCGTCGTGCCCGACGATCTCGATATGCGACAGGTGCGGATTCGCCGCGGTCAACTCGTCCAGGCCGAGCTTGACCAGCGCCGAGGGGCGCATGGCGGTGAGCATCAGGTCGGCACGCGACAGCTCGCGCGCCGCCACCGCCCGATCAGCGGGGTCCTTGAGGTCGAGGGTCACGACCCGCTGGCCCACAGTGAGCTCGTCGTACCACGTCGGCGCCACGGCCCGCAGCGGGTCGCCGGCCGGCGGTTCGATCTTGGTGACGGTGGCGCCCAGCGCCCGTAGCCGCGCGGCGGCGAGCGGGCCCGGCAGATTGATCGCGAGCGACACCACCTGCACGCCCTGCAGCGAACTCGACTGCGACATCATCAACCCCTTTTTGACTATACTGATGTATAGCCATTAATGCGCATGTACTGTCTAATGTCAAGGGTGTATGCTTTTTTCTCTGATAGGAGGCAATTTCTGTGACCGACCCCCGCGCCAGTGACGAGGACCTCACCGCGAAGGCCCGCATTCGCAACGCCGCGCTCGACCTCTACGCCGAGCGCGGCGAGGATCGCGTCTCGATGCGCGCCGTCGCCGCCGCCGCCGGGGTCGCCGTGGGATTGGTGCAGCACCACTTCAAGACCAAGGACGGGCTACGCGTCGCCGTCGAGCAACTGGTCGTCGACTATTACGCTCTGGCGATCGCCTCTGTGCCGGACGAGGGCGCCCCAGCGCAGGTCGCCGCCGCTCGAGACGAGGCGGTGCGGCACATGCTCGCGACGCATCCGACGGTGGTGAACTACATCCGGCGCGCTGTGCTCGATCCGCAGGGAAAGAGCGAGTTACTCGAGCGGCTGACCGACCTGAGTCGCAGAGAGATCTCCAAACTCCGCTATTCGGGCAAGACCTCGACACGGCGATCCGAGTCCTCACAGGTCATCGGGCTGATGGTTCGTCAGCTGGGGCAGCTGCTCATGCAGCCGATGATCGATGACATGTGTGACTTCCTCGACCGGACGGGCGTGCCGCACAGCGACAAACTGACGCTCTCCGTGACCGTAATCTAGCGGTAGTTTGTTGGGTCAGGTCGGAGGTAGAGGTGCAGGCCGTGGCCTGTTTCGCGGCTCAGGAGAGACTTCCGCCGACATGCGTCGTCAGGTCCTGAGCGGTCATCCGCCACCCTTCGACTCGCGCTACTCGTCGTCGTCGGCGTCCGGGTCGCGCAGCGGTCGGTGAACTCCGCTGGGGTCGGGCAGGTGGAAGCTGTAGTGCCCGTCGATGCCGATGTGGGCGCGCACGAACGCCGACAATCGCTCGACATCGGTGTCGAGCACCGGGTATCCGCCGGCTCGCAGCGCGGCGAGGGCGCGGTTCTCGTAGACGGTGTTCCACACGACGACGCAATTGAGCACCAATCCCAGCGCCGAGAGCTGGTCTTCCATGCCCTCGTAGTAGGCGCGGGTCATCTCGCCCTTGCGGCCGTGATAGATCGTGCGCGCCAGGTCGTGACGACCCTCGACGAGATTGGACTGGGCCTTGCCCTCGCGCCGGTAAGGTTCGTCGTCGGCCAGGCGCAGGATGTGCAGGGTCTTGAAGATCCGCCCGAAATGGGCGATGGCCTGGCCCAACGCGGTCGGCTGCCCGTCGCGGGAGATCATCCTGGTGACCTCGTGCGCCGACACCTCACCGGAGTGGATCGACACCGCGATCCGGCACATGTCCTCCCAGTGCGCGGCGATCTTGGCGGTGTCGATCACCCCGCGCGCCGCCTTGTCCAGCGGCCCGTAGTCGGCTCGGGCGTCGATGCGCCACAACCGCTGATCGGGCAGGTTCGCCAGCTGCGGCCGGTACTGGCGGCCGATCAGATGCAGCAGTCCGAACACGATGTCGGAATACGACCCGGTGTCGGTGATGATGACCTCCGGAATCCGCCCGCCGTGCTGGGACACGATCACGTCGATGGTGTGCAGCGAATCGCGAGGTGTTCCGCGCAGCACCTTGCCTGCCAGCCCGGCGGACTGGTCGTTGAGCATGTTCAACCAGGTGATGCCCAGTTTCCGGCCGAAGTACTTCGGGTTCGGGCGGGCGTTATGGGTGCGCACGGGCACCACGAACCGCATCCCGTCCACCGAGGCGACCAGCCCGCCGCCCCACGCTTGGGCCAGGGGGATGTCGGCCTGGGCGTCGACCAGCACGGCGTTGGCCGCCTCGATGGTCTCGGCCCGCACGTAGCACTGGTCGACGTGCAGCAGCCGATCCCTGGTCAGGGCGTCGACACCAGGCGTTGTCACCGGTTTGAACCCGACGTTCATCGCATAGGAACAGAGCACGGCCGCCACCGACAAGCCGAGGTCGGCGACGCGGGCCTCGTTGCCCGAGGTGTGGGTGAACGCCTCGGTGAAACCGGGATGCCAGCTCATCACCTCCGTGACCAGTTCCGGCAGGTCCACACGCGGGATCATCGCCTCCACCCGGCGGCGCAGGTCGACCAGCGACGCGGGCTCGGCCTTGGCGTCCAGCGCGGCGACGTGCAGTTTGCCGTCGGCGTCGATGCTGGCTGGGGTGTCCTCGCCCAGCCGTGCGGCCAACTCCCGATAAGCGGTCTCCAACGCCGTCGCGTGATCGGTCAGCAGCTGCGTCGGCGCGGCGGGCAGGCCCAGCGCGTTCATGCCGGCGTCACGCGCAGCCTCCCAGGCTTCGCCTGCCAGCAGGTGCGCCCGCGGGTCGCGCCACCGCGACGAACGCACCGCGAAGATGCTGCGGTGCTTGAGGTGTCGGTGGAACTGTTCCAACACGCAGATCGTGTAGGAGTTCCGGTCGACGGTGCCCTCCGGTCGGCCCGGCGTGTAGATCAAGCGCTTCCACGCGCCGACGATCAAGTCGTGGTCGACCTTGCGGGCGTCCAGCAGGTTTGCCGGGATCTTGCCCGACGACCTGGATGTCAGCAGCTCGGCGAGGGTCTTCATTGCCGCCAGGACGGCGGCGCCGTCACTGGTCGCGCCGAACTCGATCGTGTCCATCAGCATCGACAGGAACGGGCGGACCGTGGCGAACTTGCCGGCCAACTCGATCAACCGCTGCCCATCCAGCTCCGCGTCGTCGGCGGGCACCAGCTCGTCGACCGCCTGGACCGCGTGCCGCAACTCGGCCCGGGTGACGGTCTTCTCGATCATGTCCAACACCACGCCCAGCCCGACGTCCTGGTTGACCTCGACCATCTCCAGCAGCACCTTCACCGCTGCCGCGAGCTTGCCTGCGTTGCGTGACACCCTCGGATAGCGACGCAGCTTCTCCTCGCGAGACTCCCGCTCGGCCTTGGACAGAAGCTTCGTCGTCATCAACATGTCGAAGGTCTCCAACACGTCGTCGACCGCCCGCGCGCTCAACACAACGACCGTCGCGGCCAGCACCGCCAAGCGCTGCTCACGCGTGGGCAGCCGCCGCAGCGCGGCGGCCTTGCTCGCCAACCCGTAGGTCGCCAACCCCGTCAACCGACGCGGCGGGATCGCCCTCACGTCGATGCTGTCCACCCCGACCGCTTGCAGGTCGACAACCCTGCGCAGCGCCGCGAGCATCCCCTTCGACGACGCCTTGAACACGCCCTTGCGCAGCCGCTCCAGCTCGCTGACCTTCTGCCCGCCCTCCGCAGGAACCTCCAGCAGCCGCAACAAGGCAGACGCGGACTCCGAGGTCAGCTGCTCGCCGAGCTGGCGCCACAACCGGGCGTCCGCCGCGTTGCGGCCGTCGCCGATCAGCCGCTCCAACGTGGTGATCCCCGGCAGCAGCGCCTGACGCTTCCGCAGCCATGTCACTGCGTCGCCGAAGATCGCCTTCGGTCCGTCGCCGGTCATCCACGCCTGGTCGACGATCCACGACGTGAGCTCCGACTCCATCTCGCCGAACGGCTTGAGTCCGTACACCTGCTGGATTTCCCAGGCGTGTTCGAGCTTGGTCTTCTCCCGATCGGTGTACCGCTTCACCATCGACGGATCGGAGATCTCCAACTGCTCGGCCAGATACTCGATCAACGCGGGCGGGACATCCAGCGGATCAGCCAGGAACATTCCCAGGTGACGCACCGTCACCACCTGCACCGCGAACCCCAGACGGTTGTAGTCGCGCCGCCGCGCAGCGATCAGCCGCCGGTCCTCGTCATCCAAGTAGCAGTAACGCTCCAGCTCCTGCCGAGACAACGCACCGAACCGGCCATAGCCGCCCTCATCAGTCACGACGACATGAAATCACCTACAGCGCAAGGTCGCTCGGCGATTGCCCCTTAGCGCCGGATTTCGTCAATCTGCTCCCCGACCCCCCAGTCCATAGGTACATGCCATGGAGGCGTCCTGAGAACGTCACCAACGGCTCCACAACGACACGCCGGCGGCCATCAGCCGTGACCCTGTCTACGCGGTCAGGCGACGCCATGACCTCGGCAATCACGCTGTAAACCTCGTCGAGGGAATCCTTGCTTTTGAAGAATTTGTCCAACGGTGTGAACTTTCGAGGAGTACTCCCCAGACCGATGATCGACGGTGTCGCGCCGCCGATCGACTCAATCAACAACCACTTTGTTGCCACTACGTAGTTCCTCTCCCCGCGGATGCGAACAGAGGAACACTACTCGACAAAACAAACTTAACGTAACTTCCCGTTACAGGTATTTAGTCCTTCAGCGGACGGCGCTGACCTGGGCATCCGCCAAAAGTACTAGCCGGACTTCAGTGCTGGAATGATCCGTTGGTAGCCCGAACTGGCAGTCCTAGTTAGTAGATCGACGATGCGGGCATCTTTACCGATCAGCACTCGAGGTCGGCGCCGTTCCGCACCGCGCAAAATCGTTTTGGCAGCGGCCGCTGGATCCGTTCTCGCGATGGAACCCTCAAAGGATTCGACGACTTCCGAATGGTCGAGAGTTGTCGCCACACGCGCTGTACGTGCAATTGAAGTCTTGATTCCTCCGGGAAACACACAAATCACAGTTACCTGCCGGTGATGAAGAAGCATCTCCTGGCGGAGCGACTCGGTGAACCCGCGGACCGCGAACTTCGCGGAGTTGTAGGCCGAGTAACCAGGCGCGGCCATGAGACCGAAGGCCGATGAGATGTTGACGATGGACCCACGATCCGACGCAATAATGTACGGCAAGAAGGCTTTCGACCCATTAACTACGCCCCAGAAGTCGACATTCATCACGTGCTCGATGTCTGGGTAGTCGGAATCCTCCACGGTTCCGGAATACAGAACGCCAGCGTTATTGAAGATCGCATCAACATGCCCGAACTGGGCGAGCGTTGCCGCGGCACACTCCCCCATCGCTTCTCGGTCCGTGACATCCGTCGCCGAGATCATCACCGAGTCGGCGCTGATTCCAGCCAGCTCGACCGTTTCCTCTAGGGCACCTTGGTTGACGTCGATTAGCGCGAGCTTTGCGCCTTGGGCGGCCAGTTGGATGCTTAGTTGCCGCCCGATTCCCGCTCCCGCGCCGGTAACGACCACAACGCGTCCTATGAAATACCCCATGGCGCAAGTATTCCTCGTGAGAACGGTGGTTTCGCGGAACGGGCTTAGTTGGGTGGGTGCGCAAAATTGACTCATGCTGACGTTGCTCGATTGAAATGTCGAGTGAGAGGTGCGACCTACGTGCGGGCCGCGGAGGTGCGGTCGAACGGGTGGTGTAGTCGTCGAGCCGTGGCGTTCTCCGCCTCACGTCCAGGCATTTTGCGCCATTGCGCCAAACTGAAGAAATGCCAGCATTACTGTCAATAGCAGTGAAGAGCTGAGGGTGAGCTCGGGCGACCTGTAATCCCAGTAACACCAGTAATGCCGTCAATGTTGGCGTGGCAGTCTCGGCTTGTTTCGATTCTCTGCGCACCCCGCCTGCCGTAATGACAGTAATACTGCTATTGAAAACATGCAGTTCAAGGCGCTGCCACGGCGAAACCGTGTGTAATGCCAGCATTGCTGCTATTGCTGCTATTGCTGGTTTTGGGGCCAGAGGTGTTGCTACGACCTGGCCGATGGCCGATAGCAGCAATACTGGCATTATGCGAGAACGGTGGTTTCGCGGAACGGGCTTAGTTGGGTGGGTGCGCAAAATTGACTCATGCTGACGTTGCTCGATTGAAATGTCGAGTGAGAGGTGCGACCTACGTGCGGGCCGCGGAGGTGCGGTCGAACGGGTGGTGTAGTCGTCGAGCCGTGGCGTTCTCCGCCTCACGTCCAGGCATTTTGCGCCATTGCGCCAAACTGAAGAAATGCCAGCATTACTGTCAATAGCAGTGAAGAGCTGAGGGTGAGCTCGGGCGACCTGTAATCCCAGTAACACCAGTAATGCCGTCAATGTTGGCGTGGCAGTCTCGGCTTGTTTCGATTCTCTGCGCACCCCGCCTGCCGTAATGACAGTAATACTGCTATTGAAAACATGCAGTTCAAGGCGCTGCCACGGCGAAACCGTGTGTAATGCCAGCATTGCTGCTATTGCTGGTTTTGAGGCCAGAGGTGTTGCTACGACCTGGCCGATGGTCGATAGCAGCAATACTGGCATTACTGCTATTGATTGCATTGCTGGCGATGGCGTGGAATGCTGATAATACCGTCAAATGTGCCAGCGATGTCGAGGGAGAGCAATGCAGACCGACTTTCACGAAACACGCAAAAGGGTGATCGCCGTAATCAACGGCAAGGGTGGTGTCCTAAAGACGACCCTGACAGCTAACGTCGGTGGAGAACTGGCAGCGTCGGGGCAGAAAATTCTGCTCGTCGACCTCGACCCTCAGGGGAACCTCGCCGAAGACCTCGGGTACACCAGTGAAACCGGCGATGACCAGGGAAGGTCGCTTGCTAGCGCAATCGCTTTCGGCGGTGACGCAAAACCCATCGAAAATGTTCGCGCTAATCTCGATGTTCTCCCTGGGGGAGTTCACCTCGAACAAGCAACAGCAGCGCTTGCCGCTATGGCATCCAAAGATCCCGATGGCGCAAAACTTGCCCTCGCGAGGGTTCTTGCTCCAATGGCGCCCGCATACGACATGATCCTCATCGACTGCCCCCCCGGCGACGAAACCTTGCAGACAGCAGCGCTAGCCGCCGCAAAATGGGCATTCGTGCCCGTCAAATCCGATGCGTCCAGCCGAAAAGGGATGGCAGCCGTTGCACTACGCATCGACGCTGTCGCTGCAATCAACCCCGACCTCGACCTACTAGGCGTCGTTCTCGTAGCCGTCGGTACATCAGCGAAAACCGTGCTCAAGCAAGCCAGGTCTGCAATTGCAGAGGCGTTCGGCAACGACGACGTCGTTTTCACTGCCACCGTTCGTCACTCAGAAGCGACAGCCCAAGCAACACGCGAGCGAGGCATGCTCGCAGCCGAACTCGACGCAGTCGTCCGAAGCGGCCCGAAATGGTACGACGTCATCAAAGGCAACGCCGAGCCTCAGACTCTCGCACCGAAATCGTCCAAATCCGTTGCAGACGACCTCTTTGCAGTTGCGCAAGAAGTTGTCACCCGTGTTGCAACAGCGGAAAGAGAGGAAGCACGGGTATGAATGACCGGCCCGAACGAAAGCTCACGGCGCTACCTCCGCGGAACGTGACTGGTGACCTGTCTCGAATGCAGAGGTCCAACCGCACGGCCACACAGGTCCCGCCGCCTCCACAGCCCACGCCGACAGCTGTGGAAAAGCCCAAGCCCAAACGTATTACGGTCTACGTCGATCAAGTCGTATTCAGTCGCGCCCGAGGCGCTTACCGAAACACCAGCCACCTTGAGGACGACAAATCCTGGTCGCAATTCGTAGAGAAAGCACTAGCGGCCGAGGCAGAACGCCGGGAAACCGCGCACAACAGCGGAAACCAGTACGAAGCAGAGACCGGCGCACTTCCCAGCGGGCGCCCCATCTCAGACGACTGACCCTCACATCGAAGGAGCCTCGCCGGTTGCACCCGACGAGGCTCCAGACCGGGAAACCCCTGGAAGACATCTCACGGGGTGTAGGAGTCAAGCCGCGATCGGGAGGGGAGGTGGA
>NZ_JARVSY010000056.1:0-56133 GCF_030208925.1 Rhodococcus sp. MEB032 | reverse complement strand
CGCCGTGTGCTATCCCGGGTGCCCCGACATGACGTTGATCGAACACATGGTGAGCCACCACGCCGTTCTCGTCACGCTGGACCGACAGGGCGTGGCCGTGCGGGTTCTGCGGCCCACAACCAAGACAGTCGGGGTGGTGGGGCGGTAAATCAGGCGACTCGGAAGTCGTGCCCCAGAACGAGCGCACCCAGTTCTCGATAGTGGGGCCGGCCGACCCGCTGACCTCGTCCGGAATTCTCTTCATGGTCGGACCTCTCTGTCGTGAAAAAACTGTGCCGAGTCTGTCGCGTCTTCGTGCGCTCGGCCTGCACCGCTGTCAGTTTCGAAAGATAAACTGCACTATGTCAGAAGTGAACCGCACTAAAGGATCGACCAAGCCGACATAGCTTTAAAGAGAGAAGTGATCTCCCGCGAGGATTTCGGACCTGGAGATGACTATTCTGAGGCCGCGTTTGCGGACTGCCCGTAACTGAGTTCTTGTCTAGGGAACATTCCAGCCACCACGAAGGGCATCTCGCGAATGCAACTATCTCACACCCGACCTGCCTCGGCCGAATGCTGCGACGACCCCAATCTCTGCCGCTCCGCGGCGGCAGGCGAGGCCCGCGCGCCTCGCATCAAGATGACCGCGCTCTGAGGTCGATTTGTTGCGCCCAACGCTTGAAGGAGCGCGTCCAGCGCGATGTCCTCGTTATCGAATATCAAGATTGCATGGAGGTCGTCGCGGAGTGCGCAGCGGGCGCAGAAACGGGCTCGGTAGCGTTCGCCCTTCGTGGTTGCAGGCGTTCGCAGCGCAGGTCGAGCGCGATGCCGGCGCACTCTTGGCGCTGATCGCGGAGTTGAACCGTCAGATCGGCGACCTCGAAGCCGAACTGACCCGCCATTTTGGAACACACCCGGACGCTGACACGCAACGCCGCCGTCTACCTCTCCCTGCCAGGAATCGGTGTCATCCTCGCCGCCCGGGGCTCGGTGAATTCAGCGACGACGTCGACCGCTACACCAACGCCGAGTCTCGCAAGAATTACGCCGGTACGTCACCCCTACAGTTTCGTCGGGCAAGAAGCGGGCCGTACTGGCTCGACATATCCGCAACGGGCGGCTCTACGATGCCATCGACCGGTGGGCGTTCTGCGCCCTCAGCCAGAGTCCGGCCGCTCGCGCGTTCTACGACCAACACCGTGCTACCGGAGACCTCCACCACCAAGCGCTCCGCGCACTCGCCAACAGACTTGTCGGGCCACTGCACGGGTGCGTACGCCACTGCACCGAATACGACGAACACACCGCTTGGGCATACCGCACCGCGCAACAACCCGACGCAGCTTGACAAGGTACAATTCTGGGATATCTAGGGTGATTCAGTCCATTTTGTGGCGGGACGCGAAACCGGGATGGCTGAATGGCAGACTGCGTGAGAAGGCCACGCCTACGGTTGCGGCCGCGCCGTCGACGATCCCCCACGTCGTCTCTGATAGGTGTGCGGCGAAGAACGTATCGTCCACCCCTTGCTCACGACCGTTGTCGATCCACCACTGAGTCGCAGATAGACCAGAACCCAGAATGGACGCCACGGCCAAGGGAATGACCGAAGTATCTGCGTGAACACGCTGAAGACTTTCACTGAACCGATCGGCGACGACCTCCATCACCGACCTCAGTTCGTCAGCAACTCCGCCATTTCCCGATCCGGAGTACTGAAACAAGTGATTCGCCATAAGGAATCTGACGACCGTGGGATACCGCCCGACGATCGTGACGTAGCTCTGGACGGACGAGCGAACCATGTCGTCAACCGAAGCATAATCTTGGTCGGCGAGAATAGTGGCTTTCGCCGAATCCCACATCAACGCACCGAGTTTCGCCGCCACCGCCGCGTTCAAGCCCGCTTTGTCGCCAAAGTAGCGGTACAGCTTTGGTTTAGATACACGGGCCTCCGCAGCGATGTCGTCCATGCTGACGCCTGCACCATACCGTTCGATGATCCGTATGGTCGCGTCGACCAGCTGCGCGCGTACCTCGACTCTATGCTCATCCCAGCGGGTGCTACGGGCATCGGTAACTCGACGCTGCACCTGAGATGGAGTAAATGAAACGCGGCGGACGAATGACATTGTGGGGTTAACAATACCCTGAAGGGTCCTCTCAAGCGAGTCGGGCTGGAGAGCCGTTCGCTGAAACCTCTCGGTTCGCTCGCAGCGGTTCGGCACCCTCCCTCAAGCAGCCGATCGGCCGCCGGATCGCACCGTGTCGATCACATACACCGGCGGCACGACCGGAAAGCCGAAGGGAGCCATCGGAGGCTTCGGCATTGTTCACGATGACGCAGATTCAACTCTCCGGAGTGAGAATGGCCGGGTACCCTAAATTCTCGTTGTGCACCCCGCTGTCGCATGCTGGGGCTGCGTTCTTCGTGCCGACCCTGACGAAAGGCGGCCCGATGATGGTGCTGCCGAAGTTTTATCCGCCGAGGTGCTGCGCACCATCGACGCAAAAAAGATCACCGTGGCGATGCCATCGATGCTGTACGCCTCGATGGACCCCTCCCAACTCGGACACGCGCGGCCTGTCGACGATCGTGGCCGTCTCACGAGCTCATGTGTGTCCGGTCGACGGTTCAAAAGCCATCGCCTACCGTGGCTGCGTCCAATCGGGCCGCTGCTTCGTTGAAATAGTTTGGTGCCTCCATGTTGATCATGTGACCGATCTGTGGCAACGCCACGAACTCATGCAACCGGCGGCGCTGCTGCAGTCGGTCGGCGAGATCAATGGAATGAACCGCGGGTGTCAACTTGTCGGCCGAGCCCACGATCACGGTCGTCGGAACCGTAAGTGAGTCGATTCCTTTGCTTACATCGATGGTGGCCAGGACCCTGCCCCACATTCCCCGAACCGCAGGGGGGCACCGCAGTACTATGTCGGAACACTCAGCCACAACGTCTGCTGGCGCGTGTGGACCCATCGTCCCGTATTTCACCAACCGTCGGTTGAAGCGAGTGTCAAGCATCTCCGGTCCCGCGGTGGCGAGCCCGGCTGCGAATGCCCGCTCCAGTGAGGCGCGGAATCGACGTGGCGACCCAATTAGCGTCGATTTACTCACCAACTGCGAGGGGCCGGTACTCGCCAAGACGGCACCGCGGGATAAGACGGGCACCGACTCCGGGTGCTCGGCAGCCCAACCCATGATGGACATCCCGCCCATACTGTGACCGGTCACCAATGCCTTACGATTAGACGTGACAACAGCGCGCAAGACAGCCTCGAGATCGTCGCCGAGCACCGACGAAGAGAAGGGCGCGCGACCCCGGTCGCTCCAGCCATGCCCTCGTTGGTCATACACCACCACACGGTGTGTGGTGGCGAAGTGCTCGATCTGAGGTCTCCAGAACCGACCTTGGCAAGCCCACCCGTGGCTGAACACCAGCAGCGGCGCATCATCACCGAGCCCGTACTCCTCGACAAACAGCCTCGTGCCGTCACTGGAGAGAACCTCCCGCGACCGCCGCGACAATAGGCCAGCTTTCGAGGAGTCAGAGGTCATCGAAACTCACCGTCACAGCGTCGGTGAGCGGAAGTGCCTGGCACGCGAGTCGCTCGCCGTCCTCAATGTCGTCGTCTACGAGGATGTTGTTCTGCACCATCTCGACATCGCCATCGATGAGCTTGCACACACACGCGCTGCATGCGCCCTCTCGGCACGAGTACGGGGCATTGTGCCCTCGCGAGAGCAGCACATCGAGCAGAGGCGTGTTACGTGGCCACTCCGTGGTGATGCACTCTCCGTTCAGGTAAACCGTGGCCGTAGCTACACCCTCGTCGTCACTGAGTCGACGCAGTGTTGCGGTGTCGAACGGGTCACCCGTCAGCGACTGGAATACCTCTCGATGTACATCCGAATGATCCACTCCGCATGCGGCGGCAGAGCTTTCCACAAGATCCATGAAAGGGGAGGGCCCGCAGGTGAAAATTGCCGATCCCTTGTGTTCACGAATAATCTTTTCTACAGCCTCTGATGTGGGAATCCCGTTCTCCGACTCAAGCCAGTCAACCAAAGTGAACCGCTCGGCGAATTCAGATCTAATCTGCTCAAGCCGGCACTCGTACATGATCGAATCGGAGTCACGGTTTGCGTAGAACAGGACAACTTCCCCACTGCCCGACACCAGAGCCGACTGCACCAGCGACAGAACCGGAGTGATGCCGCTTCCGCCAGCGAAGAAGAGCAAGTCGACGTCGAGGCTCTTAGCGGTAAACTTTCCCGATGGCGTGAGGACGGTCACCTCCATGCCGATGGAAACGTTGTCACACAACCAATTCGACGCATACCCCCCAGCGGTGCGCTTCACCCCGATCTCGAGGCGGAAGTCATCGACATGAGGCGAACTGCTCAGCGAGTAGCATCGTGCGACGTGGCCCGTCTGGTCGGACGGGATCTTCAACGTAATGAACTGCCCGGGTAGATGCTTGAAATCGTCGACGATCTCGTCAGGCACTTCGAAGGCGATGCTCACGGAGTCCTTGGTCTCCTGCACGACCTCCGACACGGTCAGCGTTCGCGATCGCGCGGTGGTGCCCGGCCGATTCTCCTGTTCGAGGGTCATTTGATGATCCCCCGCTTACGAGCCAAGGCGTAGCCCGCGCGTGTGACAGGCGCAGAGATGTCCTGGTAGCGCGGACCGACAACGCGTGCGACAAAGTCGAAGCCACGTGCGTCTGCGCCGATCAGCACTCGGGGCTTCTTCTTGTCCATTCCCTTGAGGATGGCGCACGCAGCTTTCTCCGGAGTGGTCCTGGCGATGTTGTTGAACATCGAGGCAATGGTGGCGGTATCTGCCCCCATACCGGATACACCACGAGCGTTGTTGACGATATTAGTCTTGACGCCGCCGGGGTGAACGCATGTCACCGTGACCGGATGCCGACTGATTTTCATCTCTTGCCGAAGCGCTTCGGTGAAGCCACGCACACCGAACTTCGCGGCGTTGTAAGCGCTTTGACTGGGGATCCCGACCAGACCGAAGACGCTGGAGGTGTTTACCAGATGACCATCACCAGAGGCGATCAGATAAGGCAGGAACGCCTTGGTCCCGTTGACGACACCACCGAAGTTGATGCCCATCAGCCAGTCGAAATCCTCCCAGGACATGTCGACAACGTCGGCGCCGAGGGCGACGCCGGCATTGTTGAACACCATGTTGACGCGCCCGAAAGACGACTGCACGCTCTCTGCGTAAACCTGGAACGCAGCACGATCTGCCACGTCCAACACCGCGGTCTCCACGGTCGCACGATGCGCGGTACGGCACATGTCCGCCGTCTCCTCGAGATGCACTTCGTCGACGTCGGACAAGGCAAGGCTGGCCCCGCGTTCGGCCAGTTGGAGGGCAAGGGACCGACCGATCCCTGAGGCGGCTCCCGTGACGACTGCGACCTGGGTCGCGTAATTGCCTGCTGTCGAACTACTCACTGTCGGATACTCACTTCTCGATGACCTACGGTTGGATTGTCAGGCGATCTCGTACTCGGCGGGCTCGAAGTCTTTCGTCGCTCGCCAGTACTGCCAGGTGAACCCGGGCCACACCGTACGGTTGACACCTTGCGAGTCCAGATACCAACTCGTACATCCGCCGTTGGTCCACACGCCCTTGGCGAGCTTGTGTTGGATGCTCTTGTTGAAGTGTTCTTGAACCTCGGCCCGCACATCAACACGCTCCGCACCTCGACTGTCGACGGCGTCGATGGCCTTCATGATGTACTTGATCTGCTGCTCGATCATGAACACGACAGAGTTGTGCCCAAGACCCGTGTTAGGTCCGAGCAGGAAGAACAGGTTCGGGAAGCCCTCGGTGGTGATGCCGAGGTGGGTATTGATGCCCGTCCGGTGCCAGTGCGACGGCAAGTCCTCGCCCCGAGCGCCCTTGAGCGCGAGTTGATCGAACCCGTCCGTGACATGGAACCCTGTGGCGTAAATGATCACATCCACAGGGTGTGACACGCCGTCAGGGGTGACGATCGAATCGGCAGTGATCTTTTCGATCCGATCGCTGATCACTGTCGTGTTGGGGGCGGCGAGCGCAGGGTAGTAGTCGTTCGATCCCAGGATGCGCTTGCATCCGATGCGGTAGGACGGCATCAGCTTCCGGCGGAGCTCGGGGTCGGTGATAGAACGCTCGATGTTCCATTTCGCCACCTTTTCGATCGGTCGCATAAGGTTGGAGTGGCCGTTAAGCCCGAAGGCCAGGCTCTCTGCGCCCCAGTAGACCGACCACCGAGCGAGGCGGCGAGTAATAGGGATCTTGCTGAGCAGCGTCCGAAGTACCGGCGGCACCGCGAAGTTCTTGCGTGGAAGTACCCAAGCCGGGGTTCGCTGGAAGACCGTGAGTGTGCCGGCGTCCTTCTGCACGAACGGCACGAACTGAATCGCGCTGGCACCGGTGCCAATGACGGCCACCCGCTTGCCCTGGAGATCCACCGTGTGGTCCCACTGTGCCGAATGGAACGCCTGACCGGCGAACTCGTCGATTCCGGGGATATTCGGAAAATTCGGGATGTGCAGAGCGCCGACACCGGACACGATGTACTGCGCGACGTACTCCCGGCCCGACTCGGTACGCAGGTGCCACCGAGATTCGGACTCGCTCCAGTATCCGGAGACCAACTTCTGCCCGAAGTGGATCTTCTGAGTGACACCACGCTTGTTGGAGATATCTTTCAGGTACTGCTCGATTTCGGGCTGCGAGGACCACACCTTCGACCAGCTACCGCGACTCTCGAACGAGTAGGAGTACATCAGTGACGGTACGTCGCACGCGCATCCCGGATAGGTGTTGTCGCGCCACGTCCCACCGACGGAGTCGGCCTTTTCTAGAACGATGAAATCACTGTACCCGCGTCGGCGGAGCTGGACGGCCATACCGAGGCCAGAGAAGCCGCTGCCGATGATGAGAACTTTGGTAGTGATGGGCTCGGTTATTCCCGGGTCTGTCGCCGTGGCGGCGGACTTGGCGTTGGAGGACGGCATTGTGAAAATCTCCTGATCGAATGCAGAAAACGGACCCGCACGGCGCGCCGTGACGCGTGGCAGGTGTGGGAATGTCATCCGCCCAAGCCCACGAACCGAGGAATCCGGTCGTGGGGTCGAGGAATGGGCTGTGGGACGCGCGGACCGGGCCGGGCGTGTTAGCGCAGATCGTCGGGCAGGCTGCGCGTTGCGCGCCACATCGCCATCGTGAACTTCCCCTCCATCATTCCGGCCTCGTGGAAGAATCGGATCATCGGCTCGGACATGAACTGCAAGTTGACGCGATAGTTCGGGCTCGTCTGCTGCGCCCACAGGCCGCGCAGACGGCTGATTCCGACATCGGGATATACCTTCGGATTGATGAGCAACGGGTATGCAAAGTTCGCAATGGCCGCCAACGTGCCTCTATGCCAGGCGCGCGAGATGCGTCCGCGACGCTGCATCCCTTCCACCATTTCCAGCCGCGCGAACGTGATGTGACGGGCCTCTTCGAGAACGTGGATCTTCATGAGCTGGCGCAGCTGCGGCTGCATTTTCGGGTCATTCATCGCCTCGCGCTGAGCGCGGTCGAGGATCTCCTCGATGAGCAGAGTCGCGCCGGACACGGACGGGCCGAGAGGCACAAAGTGCAAGATCTTCGCGATGCTCAAGAACCCCTTCGGCAACTTGTACGGTGCCAGGCCCGTCTTGTTGATCAGTCGGGCGAACATCGTCGAGTGACGTGCCTCGTCGCCGATCTCGTTAAGGGCGTAGAGGGACCTTTGATCTGTCAGGGCGCCTTTGGCGGATGTTCGGAGCAGCGCCGAGCTGAGCAGATTCTCCGCGTAGATACCGAAGCTGAGGATGCTGACGATTTCGTGGCGCCCGAGTTCCGCCTTTTGCTCATCGCTCATTCTCTCCCACAGCTTGGTGCCGTAGAGCGAGACCCGATGCTCTGGCAGGTAGTACTTTCCTTCCTCCCAGGGTGAGTCCCAATCGATGTCGATCTCCGCGTCATAGAATTTTTCGGCCGCCGCCCGCAGCAGTCGGCCGGCAGATCTCTGCATGTCGACGGGCTTGCGGGCGCTGACACGCGCAGCGCCTTCCGTTGAGACGTCGGGCTTGGTCTCCACATTTTGAACGGTCATGTGACACCTCCGTTGCGTTCCGGGCCGAGCTGAGTCTCGACTTCATACCCGTACTCCGGGTACCAGATACTGATAGTGTCTGCGCCAATGCGTTCTTTTGTCAATGTTCGAAGTGAAGAAAGTGAGCCTTGCGTGTCTGACGACCACGATCTCGACTACTCCGGCGAGGGCACCTTGGTGTGCCGTGGCAAGGAGATTGCTGTCGGGGTGAAGATCAAAGGCTATTTCCAGCCCCTCAACGGCTTATACACCTGGTACGGCAGGATCGACAAGAATGATGCGCTCCACGCCGCCCTCTCGGGAAGGCGCACGGTTGCCGTCTTTGCGACACCAGAGGGACGCGCCGAGTGTGTCGTGGGCGACCCTGATTTCTGGGACCGCTATCGCATCTCGGGCACGAGCAGACCGCCGTACCACATCCCCACCACGCTCGAGGAAGTTGAGTCGATAGCAGAGAGTGAACATCAGGGTTGACCGACCCGCTTTGCGCCCTGGGGCGTTCCCCAGCATCCAGTCCGATAGCGCCCAGGCGGGTGAAGCAACGCCACCAGACGGCGCGCCGTGTCAGTGAACCGTCCCGGGTTTCTTGCCGCTCCTACGCTTGCAACATCTCCGGGCGGAGAGCCGATTCTTGACTGTGGTAGGCCTTCTCGAATTCGTCTGGTGTGAGGTAGTCGAGGGTGCTGTGGGAGGCGGCGTTGGTTGAACCAGTCGACCCATCCCATCGTGGCGAACTCGACATCGTCGATGGTCTTGAGCGGGCCGTTCAGGAACGGGCTTCTCTTCGATACTGCCTCGGTCTTGAACAACCCAATTGTGCTCTCGGCCAACGCATTGTCGTACGCATCCCGACACAGCGGATCGATGCCGCAATCCCCTCGCAACGCTGCCACCCGCGACGGCAAGCTCGAGTACCGCACATCAGTGGCGCAATGGAAAGCCGATCTTGCGGCAAGGCGACCCAAGGTAGCCAAACTCGTTGAACACGAACCTCTTCGAGAGTACGTGCAGGAAGTGCTCTCGGGCGTGATCCGCGACGAAAAGGGTGAGGTCTGATCATCGGGCTGGGCAGGTCCGCAGTGGGTACGCTTGTCGAACGCACCAGCAGATTCACCACGTTGCTGCATCTGCCACGTAAGGATGGGTACGGGGATGCGCCCCCGGTGAAGAACGGGCCGGCGTTGTCCGGTTACGGATCGGAGTCGGTCCGCGATGCACTCCAGGCTGCGATGACACCGCTGCCGGAGCACCTGCGCAGATCGGTGACCTGGGACCGCGGCGGAGCTTGCACGTCATGCGGAGTTGACCGCAGAAACCGGGATCCGTGTGTACTTCTGCGACCCGTACAGCCCCTGGCCGCGAGGAACGAACGAAAACACCAATGCATTGCTGCGACAATACTTTCCGAAGGGAACCGATCTCGCTCGATACCGTCGAAGTGACGTTCAGGCCGTGACGGATGCACTCAACAACCGCCCGCGCAAAACACATGGGTGGCGAACCCCAGCGGAAGTGCTTGCAGAGCAGATACGCTCGGCTTCACGGCACTGTGTTGCGACGACAGGTTGAATCCGCCCTGACGGCCGGCATCGCTGTGATGGATGAGCCCTGAGCCGACGCGGCGTCCACCGTGATCTCGTCGCCACAACGCCATCTTCAGCGCCGTGGTGACCATCGCTGTGTCTTTGACCGTCGGCACGGCGAGGAGGCCTGCAAAATCCCGACATTCCCGATTATGTCGGTGTTCGACCACTCGCAAACTGACCCGATCGAGGGGCACCCGCAACCCGAAGAGATCACCCAACTCCTCACCGGCGTCGACCCCGCCGACATCTCCGACATCTGCGACCGCGTCGAAGAATGAGTACCGTCCTGCATCTTGCTCTTCGTGGAACTCCTTCTGCGGAGCAGCCGTCTCATTCAGCTGGGCTATAGTCCTGAATTTGCCAGCCCTGGGCGGTTTTCGTTACGACCACCTTCAACAATGTCGGCAGTTCACTCGGTTGTGGATTCTGCACGTTCTGCGTCTTCTGGCTCGCGAAGACCATCACCGTGTATTCTCCGTCGGCGTCACCGGTGTCACCGGTGTCACCGGTGACGCTGGTGGCCAAAACGCGTCCCGACGCCTGCACCTGGGCCTGCTGGATGATCTGGGTCAGCGTCGGCCGAACCTCGTCGTACCGCTTGACTAGAGCCTCACCCGCGTCCTCTTTGACTGCCGCGAAAAAGGCGTCGGTGTTCTGGTAGCTGTAGGTCAGGGATCTGGTCGTGTAATCCGAGGCGGCCTTCGCCGCGGCGGCCCGTTGCGCGGCGTCGTTTTCCAATACCGACTTCGCTTCGTCGGCCTCGAGGTAGAGGTAGGCGAACACGCCGGCCAGCACAGCGAGCACCACGATCACGGCCGAAACCACCACGGCACGTGATCGCGGCGATGCTGACCAGCGGTGCCCACCTGGCGAGGGGGGGTCGACGTCGCTGTGTCCAGCCCTAGCCGTGGCTACGGCGGACGCGGCTGGGGCGTTTTCGTCCATCAGTAGATCGCCATCCGGCGTCGCTGCTGCCGCGCTGTCCTCGACCTCAGTGGGCTCGGGGTGCGGTTTCGTTCGGTCGTCATTTGTCATGTGGGACCTTCTGTGTACTTACGGTGACAGTCGCTTGCGGACGGGGCGTCACCGTAGTGGCGGCGACACGGTGACGGGGACCTCGGCGCGACCTGGTCGCGACGCCGGGAAAGTTCGGCCGAGGAGGTCGCCGATCGACCCGAAGTCGACGTATGTGTCGGCGACTTTCTCGGTCGCCGGTTTCACCGCCCGGGTGATCGTCAGCAGATCCGGCTGCAGGATCTGAATATAGCCGTTGAGCTTTTCCACAAGCTTCAACACGGGAGGCCACTTGTCGTACGAGGTGGTTGTGAACCTGATGAACGCCCGTTGAATCCGCGCCAGCCCGTTCACGGCGTCAGGGGTGCGTACAGATGCCGTACTGAGGACGTCCCCGGCATTGGACAAGAGGCCGAGCAGGAACTCGGCGTTGTCCGCGGTCACCCGGACGGACCCATCTTTGCCGACGAAATCGACTACACGGTGCATCATGTCGCCGATCGTGTCGAGGTCGTCCTGCCGTCCGGCGACGGCCTCGGCGACGGTCTTGTTGATGGACTCGATCGATTCCGGGTCGAGCCCATCTGCCACTGCAGCCAACTTTGGCAACACCTGGGGAACCGATTGCGACACGTGCACCGCGTCCGCGGGCACCACGTCTCCGTTATCGAAGTACCCACCGGTTGCCGTGCCCGCGGGCACGAAGTTGATGTACTGTTCCCCCGCGAGCGACAGATTCTGGATAGACATCTCGCTGTCCTGGGGGATCTTGTGGTCGGAATCGATCGTCATCTCGACCTTAATTGCCGAATCCGCGACGTTGATCGAGGACACCTTTCCGACGGGTACCCCCCGCACCATCACCGGCGATGTGTCCAGCAGACCGCCTGAGCTGTCGATGATGGCGGTTAACGAGTACTCGGAGCGGGTGGGGTTGATGTGTGCCACGCCGACGACGAGGTAGCCGAGCCCTACGACGAACACGACGGCGAGAGCCAGTATCGATATGAGCGTGCTGCTGCGGTTCACGGCATCATTCCGATTGATCTCAACACGGTTATGAAGGATTCGGCGTCACGCCGCGCTAGGTCCCGACCATCGATGGAGATGTCCGAGAGGTTGATGTCGGGCGACCGCACGAATGGAATGAGTTTGTCGCGGATGACGCTCGTTGCCTGCTCCGTGACGGACTTCGAGTAGATGTCGGAGTTGGCGATCGAATCGATCACCGGGGCGATCCCGGCCACTGACTCCTTGATCCGTAAGTACTCCGGATCCACGATCCTGCCCGCGGACACAGCGAAATCACGCAAGTTGGCGATGAGTAACGCGACCTCGATCAGGGAGTAGCCGAGGCCAGAAAAGTTGCGTCCGCCCTTGGTCAGCATCCGGTCGATTCCCGACGGATCGTCCAAGATCACTTTCAGAGTCTGATCAGCCGACCTCAACACTACGTCGAGTTTGTCGGTATTCGAGGAGACCTCCGAGACGGTCTCCAGCGTTGTCTGATACAGGGCGTCGAATTGCTGCGGGTCCTTGGGGAACGTGGTGTTCAATGTCGAGATGGCGGTGTGGATCTTGTCGAGCTCACCGCCGCCGAGGACATTCGCCATTCCGCGCATGACGTCCTCGACATTTGCTGCCGGCTCGGTCCGTGCCAGCGGGATCACCGAACCCGACCGCAGCAAGGCACCCGTCGACGGCTCGGCTGGGGGAAGGATGGCAACGTAGATCTCACCAAGGAGAGTGTCCTGACGTAGCTCGGCTCGCGATTCGCCCGGCAGCTGAGTCGTGTTGTCGATGCGAGCTTTCACGACCGCATGCCCGTTCTCGTACGTGACATCTTCGACGAACCCGACGCTGATTCCCCCCGAGAGAACTTTTGCGAGGGCTGGCAGGTTGAGTGCGCTGGTGAACTCCATCTGGATGTCGTAGCCGTCCGCGTCGGAGGTCGCTATCGTCGGCGGATTGTCGGCGTTGATCCCACACGATGTTACGAAAACTATCGTTGCCATCAGTGCGACTATCGTGGGTCCGAGGCGTGCCCGGTTGACCGAGATCATCAGGCCCCTCCACCCATCATCCCGGCGATCGTCCTTGATGCATCGCTGGACCTGCAGACGCCGTTTGCCACCGGCGCGGCGCAGCTACTGACGAGGCTTCGCAAAGGCAGCGACACTGCGAACGCCTGCACAATTGACTTGGCATCGGGGTGTTTCACGATGAGGTCTGCCGTGCGGGCTGCTACTGCTGCCATCATGTCCGGCTGCTCTCCCATGTCGGCGATGAGCGGAACGGCAGCATCACCGATCGCGAATATCGGGGGACCGAAATCTGTTGCGAGCCGCGAGAGGATCGGTACGAACGTCCCCGCGTACTCGACTGCCGCGCCGAAGGTCTGGCCGAACGCGATGATGACCTCGATGGCACCGACGAAGTTGTCGAAGAGGGCGGTCAGCTCTTTGTCGTTCTCGGTTGCCACCCCCGTCAGTGTTGCGAGGTTCCCGACGATCCTGCGAATCTGTCCATCCCGCTTGGCCGGGTCGTTGATGAGCGTGGCTGAGTCCTTGATGATCCCGGCCACGTCGCCCTGCGTTCCTTCCAGATTGCGGGAGACGAGCTCGAGGGACTGCAAGATCGCGTCGGTGTTCCTGCCGTTGTCCTTGACCAGGTCCTCGGACAAGTTGCTGATCGAGTCGAGCGTCTGACTGATTCCCAGCGGGGTTCTCGTCTTACTCAACGGAATGCACTGATTCGTCTCGTATCGGGCTCCACCGGAGTACGGCTTGGTGAACTCGATTTGACGTTCGGTCACGATGGATGTCGACACCAGAGTCGCGCCGACGTCGGCGGGCAGCGGCACGCTCTTGTCGATCCGCATTTCGATCCTTACACCGGACTGATCACTATTCTGTTGCACCCCGACGACGCTGCCTATCTTCTTGCCGAGCATGGCTACTGTGTTGCCTTCGAAGAGGCCCGATGCGTCGGTGAACTCGGCACACAGGGAGCGCGTGTCGTCGGACACCCTCCCCCCTATTTCCACACTAGCGACCACCACAACCACCACGGCGATCAGGAGCAACAGTCTTCGGATCCATGTAGTCAACATTTGTCGTCACCACTCGGAATGCACACACGAACCTCTGGTTCTGTGGTAGTCGACGCACCGACCGGCGCCTGGAGGAGGACGCCGAGGCGCTGAGTGATCTGATCAACCTGGGCCAGGGCATCGGAGTAGCCTGGCAGCTCTGACGACACCTTGTCGAGGAGCGTCTTGTATTGTTGGACAGACGGTTCGATTCCATCGCTGTAAGCCACGAGCGGCCTCGTGAGAAGTTTGAACAGACGACTGAGAAGGTCGAACCCGCCGCGGACGTTCTCGATATCAGGTCCCAGCGTACTGGCAAGGAAGCTGAGTTGACGGAGAAAGTCGACCAGCACCTGCTTTTGATCGGCGAAAGCGTTGACGTATTCATCGGATAGAGCGACCGCTTTGTCGAGCTGACCGTACTGTCGCTCTAAGAGTTCCATCAAACTGCTGGTGTTCCTCAGTGCGTCGGGAATGTTTGTGTTGCCGTCGGAGAACGCATTCTGCAGCAGCGACGCAGTCTGACGGAGATCGACGCCCTTTACATCGCGGAACACCGGCGTCGTCGTCTCGAGCGTGTCCGAAATGTCGTAAGTACTCGATGTCTGAACAAGGGGGATCGCCCCCGACAGCGAGGTCGGTCCTGACCCTGGGTCCAGATCCAGAACTCGCCCGCCGATCGGCGTGATCAGGCGAACCGCTGCGGTGGCATCCGAACGGACTGGCACTGAGTCGTCGAGTCGAAATTCGACTGTGATAAACGTTCCCGCGAGGTCCACCGACGACACCGTTCCCTGTCTTATCCCCGCTATACGCACCTGATCACCCGACTCCAGCCCTCCGGTGTTGACCAGTTGCGCCGAGTACACCTTTTGGCCGGGCGGTGCGATATACACGGTCCCGGCGATTACCAGACCGACCACCACGGTCACCACCACCACAGCGGCGACGATGAGGTCGCGTCTGCGTTCGGACTGGTGATGCGGTCGATTTCGACTGAACAACCTCACTTACACACCACCAATCGTTGCCCCATAAGCGCAATCGTAGCTGTATCCGGCAGGGGCAGAAGGCCTTTCGAACATCGTGCCTCAGTCGGCGTGGAATTCGTCGAAGCGTTCAGCGAGTCCATAAGGGGCTTGAGCAGTACCGCGCCATTCAGTAGCCCCTCCAACTCCCCGGGTTCTCGCGCCAGACGCTGATAGATCGTCGCGAAACTCTGGTCGTACGTTGACTCAAGTTGCTCCCCGGCGATGACAGTTTTCTCCATGGACCGGTTGACCTCGCCTAGCGACTCCCGCAACCGGTCACTCACGCGGCTGAAGGCGTCGACGATCGATCCCAGCTTGTCGACGAGTTCGACCAGCTGCGCCGAGCGGCCTTCGAGTTGGTCGGAGACCTGGCCGAGGCTCGTCACAATATTCGTGATGATCTCAGACCGCTGGTCCCCGTAGGCGGTGATGTTGGCGACCTGCTCCAGAACAGGCGATATACCCCTCCCATCACCTTGAGCAACGCGCAACAAGTTGGACTGCAGTTCATTGATCTCGTCGGCGTTAAGCGTGTCGAACACCGGCTTGAACCCGTTGAACAAGGTGGACACATCAAATGAGGGAACGGTCTTGTCGAGCGCCACCTGTGTAAGCGCCGCCCCCTGTGTCTTTCCCTGTGCCGCACCGATCAATTCGACATATCGCTGTCCGAGAAGATTCTGATACCTCACGGCGGCGGTAGTGCTCGACGTGATCGCGACGTCGTTGTTCAGTTGGAAATGAACGACCGCGGTGGGCCCTTTCAGGTCGATCGCCGTCACATATCCGACCTTGACTCCCGCCAACCGCACACCGTCGCGAGGCTTGAGCCCGGATGCATCGGAGAAGACCGCAGATCGTTCAGAACTCGGTCCGTCCGAGCTGGGTTCGAGGATGGCGATGATCACGTAGGTGAGAACGCCGATGACTGCGGCGAACGCGACGATCTTGACGATGGTGGGAGTTAACGACTTGAGCTTCATCTTCTTGGTCCTCCTGCTGCAAGCGCGCTCTGCAGCGCAGGTGACGTCTGCACTACCAGGGCGACCTGAAGTTGTACTCGCTCGCCGACTTGCGGCGTGGCGTTGTCGATGCTGTCCAGGATCTGCGGGATGGTGTAAATGGTCTGCGCGAGTCCCGATGCCGATCTGGCGACCGGCCTCGCCAGATCGAGGCCGACGTCCAGTAGTGAACTCAACGCCGGGTAGTTTTCGCTCAACAGTCCTCCCAGTCCCCCGAACAGAACCTCGCCGGTGCTGTTGAGGTTGCCTGTGGCCTGTTTGATGGCCTCGTCGGTGGCGAAGAAGTCAGCGACGTCGACGTTTATGAGGATGCCCGGAACGAACGGCGTCATGAAATCGGCTACACCCTGGGACAGGTCTGCTGCGATCGCCAAATCCTGGCCCACTGGACGCTGTTGAACGTCCCGAGTGAGCTGCGCGATCTGGAACATGAGCTTGCCGGCGTCGGCAAACGTTTGGGAATCATCGACGACAAACTTCACCACAGAATTGAACGCCGGCTGATCGAGAGCATCGACCAGCTTCGAGAGTTTTCGAATCAGGGTCGATACCGACGTTTGTTCGGACTGCTGCTTGTTGACATAGACACTGCCGCCATCACCGATTAACTCTCCCCGTCCGGGGTCAACAATCTCCAGTGCCGTTGGCCCCAGCGCGCTGGCGGACGTGTAATTCACGGCCAGGCCCTGACGCAACCGGATGTCGTCGTTAGCTCCGGTGAGCTCGATTTTCACATTTACACTTTGGTCGCGCCCCGACACCGAGGACACCTTGCCCACCGTGAAGCCCCGATACTTCACCTCCGATCCGCCCTTCAGCCCGTCACCAATCGCGTCGGTGGTGATCGTCACTGTCGTGTTGTCTTCATATTTTCCGGTCGCGTTTCCCACCAGAAGATAGCCGGCAACCGTCACGACGACGAGGACACCGATCCCACGCAGGGTCAAATTTGTTATTGATGGCGCGCGCCCTGACGGATCTTTATAAACAGCCACTTCAACCCCTACCCCGAAATCCTGACGCCCGAATCGAAGCCCCACATCAGCAGGGTCAAGATCATGTCCTCCACAACAATGATGATGAGACTGCTACGGATCGCTCGACCAGACGCGCGGCCGACGCCCTCTGCTCCACCGGTGGCGTAGAAACCCTGGTAGCTGTGGACGATGACGACCGATACTACGAAAATGAGGACCTTGATGACCGAGAACACCAGATCCTGCGGTTTGAGGAACGCATTGAAATAGAAATCGTAGGTGCCACCTGACTGGCCGTGTAGAAGGATGACGACCAGCTTGGCCGCGCCGAAACTGAGTATCAGCGTTACGATGTAGAGGGGGATGATGGTAGTGATCGCCGCGACTACACGCGTGCTGACGATGTACGGAATCGGCCGCACCGCCATCGACTCGAGCGCATCGATCTCTTCAGCGATACGCATCGAACCTATTTCCGCAGTGAGGCGACAGCCGGCCTGGGCTGCGAAGCCGATCGCGGCGATCATCGGTGCCAACTCTCGAGTGTTGGCGTATGACGAAATGAATCCCGTAAGAGACCCCATCCCGACCAGGTCTAGCGAGGCGTAGCCCTGGATGCCGATGGACGCCCCGACAGCCATTCCGAGAATCACAAGCACGATCGCGGTACCCCCGCCGACCAGTACAGCGCCTCGTCCCCAGGCAAACTCCTGTATGAATAAAAACGTCTGTCGTCGATAGGTGGTTGCGACGTGCCGAATTCCGGCGACGGTGTCGATGGTAAATGTTGTAATGTGCCCGAGCTGCGCGGGGACCTCAGCGAGGGGCGTCACAGCACGCACGATCGGACGAGTAACCGAAGTATAACGGGTGGATGGTACTGCGGTCACGTGTTCTCCGTCATCCGATGGTCTGCGGGACGAACATGATGGTCAGTTGGGTGATGAACACGTTGATGACGAAGCACGCCACCACCCCTAGGACCACGGTGGCGTTGACAGATGTAGCCACACCTTTAGGGCCATCTTTCGTGGACAGGCCCCGATGACACGCGATTGTCACGACCACGAGACCGAACACCACTGACTTGATCAGCGCTACAAGGATGTCCGCCGATGATGCGAACGATGCGAACGATGCGACGTAGCTCCCCGGCGTGATGCCCTGGACGTTGACGCTAAGGATGTAGCCGGCCACGAGACCGGTAAACACGATGAGCATGCATAACATCGGAGCGACGATGAGAACCGCGACGAATCGAGGTGCGACGAGTCGACGTGTCGAATTTAGTCCGAGCGTCTCCATGGCATCGATTTCTTCACGGACGGTGCGTGCGCCAAGGTCAGAGGCGATGGCCGACCCTGCCGCACCACCGAGCAGGAGCGCGGTGACGATCGGTGCCCCCTGCTGAATGATCCCGAGTCCACCGGCGGCTCCGGCGATAGATGTGGCCCCGACCTGCTGGGTTAGACTTCCGACCTGCACCGAGACGATGACGCCGAAGGGAATCGCGACCAGGATCGCTGGCAACGTCGTTACGGTGATGACGAACCACGTCTGTGTGACAAACTCCCGAAACGGAAACCGTCCGGTGACAATATCGCGCACGGCCCACCGCAGTGCCTGGCCGGCGAGGGCAATCGAATTTCCAAAGGTCACAAGACTGGCTGTCGCTCGACCAGCAATTTCTGTATAGATACCGGTCTCTCCTCTTCTGTCTGCGCAGCTCGTCGCGATAAGGTGTTCACACAGTATCAGGTACGTGCAGTACCTGATACATGGTTTCGGGAACTTCCGTCGGATTAATCAGCTGACAGGTTGGCGTGTCCCCAAGTGAACGGAGCCATCTCGATTTAGAGCCTTGTTGCCCATGAGCTGGGCGGATAGGACGATGGAAAACATGGCTGGACGGAAACGCAACTCTGCCGAGGACATCGTGCGCAAGCTGCGCAGTGCCGACGAACTGACCGCTGCGGGCAAGACGCAGGAGGAGATCGCGGCGGCGCTCGAGGTGTCGGCGGCGACGTTGTACAACTGGCGGCGTCAGTACGGCGGGATGGCCACCGATGCCGCGAAGGAACTCAAAGAGTTGCGCGAGCAGAACGGCAAGCTCAAACGGTTGCTCGCCAAGGCCGAGCTGGAGAAAGATGCACTGCGGGAGGTAGCGAAGGGAAGATTCTGAGCCCAGCCGCCAAGCGCAGCGCTGTCGACATGCTCGTGAACACCATGAGTCTGTCGAAACGACTGGGCGTGCAAAGCTGCTGGGCTTACCCGCTCCACCTACGCACGAACACCGATCGCCGAAACACCCGCGGACCCCGACGCAGCCCTGAGGGCCGCGTTGCGGACGTACGCAGGCTCGCATCCACTGCACGGCTTCCGACGCGACTGGGCGCATCTGAGGCACGACGAGGGGCTTGTCGGTGAACAAGAAGAAGGTGCACCGGCTCTGGAAGGAGGAGGGTCTGCAGGTTCGGATCTACCATCCCCGCAAACGCGCCGGCGTCAGCTAATGACCGCAGATCGAAGCCGATGCCCCGAAAGTGGTGTGGCCTACGGACTTTCAGTTCGATTCGACCGTCGATGGTAAGGCGATCAAGATCGCGTCGATGATCGATGAACACACCCGGCAGTCCCTGTTGAACATTGTGGAGCGGTCGATCACCGCACAGCGGCTTACCGACGAGCTCGACAAGACGTTCGCGCTGTGGGACGCAAGTGCTGCGGATGGACAACGGTCCGGAGTTCATTTCCCATGTGCTGCAACATTTCTGCCGCGACCGTGTCGGTATCTCCTACATCCAGCCGGGGACGCCGTGGAACAACGGACACATCGAATCCGTCAACAATCGACTACGGAGGGCCTCAACCGCAATCACTGGACGAGCTTGCTCGAAGCGAGGGTCGTGATCGAGGACTTCAAAGACCACCACAACCATCGACACCGGCACTCATCACTCGGATACCTCACGCCGTCCTGGGGGTCCCTCCCGCTTGCGGGGGCGTACGCTGCCCGATGCACCCACAACCACCAACCGGTCGAGGGCTGGGAGGTCGCTGAATCAACTACACCGTGGATCTAGAACACGGTGGCCCGACTTATCGGGGACCTGCCAAGGTCGCCTCGTCGAGCGTTGAAAACGTCGGCGAGGTTGCAGATGAGGGTCATCCACCCCGCAGCCCAGTGGCTGGCGTCGTGATCTGGTCGGCCCAAGGATTCGGACACTGGACCCGCTTGGAATAGGGATCTACCGACATGAGTCCAACAAGCATGAGCAGATCGCGTCGATCGTTCAGCACCGAGTTCAAAGACGAACTGTGCCGAGAGGTCATCGACTCTTCCAAGCCGATCAGTGAGGTCGCCAGGGCGTACGGTGTCGGCGACGACAGCTGCAGCACAGTGCGATGCGCCCCGTGTACCGCGCGCCATTGGACGACGGTGGGCATCATCTCGTGATGGCGGACAGCGAGCGTGAAGCAGACTCCAGGGACTCCGCCAGGATCAGCTCGAGTGCAGGCAGTCTGGCAGCCGACACGGCCACCGCAGCTGCGCGTGTTCGTGCATCGAGACCGCGTTGTGTTCCGGCGCGGGCAGTTTCGGTCCAGGCCTGGGCGCAGTGATCGGCGGCCGCCGCGAGGTCTGCGGTAGCGGGATCACCGGTCAGACGTGCAATTTCGGTACAGCCGTCGGCGAGAAGCCGACGAAAGAGCCCGCCTCCGGTTCCGGCCTTTTCGATGAAGACACCGAGACTGAACAGCAGCGTCTCGAGGTCATCGGGCGGAAGGTCGACCCAGCTCCTCACGTCGGTTGCCAGCTGGTCGACCGCGGCCAATCCTTCGGCACTGGCCGCTGGTACGTGGTCGGCTATTCCCGGTGTCGATGGGGAGCGCATGCTGGCGGCGGATCGGGCAAAGGCCGCAGCCGCGGCAGTCGACACGGGCGGCAGTGTCTGCGGCCATGCGATTCGGTACGTGCAGTGACGTGTCGGTTGTGGGAACGAGGTGGAAGATCGCGCCCGAGCCAGCGCGTCGAGCGGGATCTCCTGCACGTCGGCCCGATCGTTGTCGACGACCGAGGCAGTCCCCCCGATCTCGTCGTAGCCGATCACCACGATGTCGTGGCGACTCATCTGCAGTTTCACCCGTAAGTAGGGCAGCTCAGCGATATCGGCCCATACCAGACTGGGTCGTCCCGCATCGATGTCGTCGCGAACCCATGACCATCCCTCACCGGGATCGTCGGTCGTGAGAACCTCGACTTGTCCGCCGAGCCTGCGCGGCAAGTCGATCTCGAAGTCGGCGCCGCGGCCGACCAAGTACATCGGTGGGACCAGGTCGTTCGATCGCAGGTAGGACAAACCGAGATCACCACCCAGTGCGAACACCAACCCCTCGTCGGGTGGTCCGTCCCATCCCAGACCGTGCCAATGGAGAAGGTCTCGCATTGCACCTGACCCGCAATGCCCTCCCATCCGGTGGGGATAGTTCTCGATCAGAGTCGTGTGGGTCACTGTGACTGCCTTTCGGGTGGTTGGTCGAGCGCGCGTGTCGGCATGCTCAGCTGTTCTGGATTCTGTCGAGATACGTTCGGCGAGCATCCATGTCGACGTCCGCGAGGAACACCGAATCTGTGTTCAGGGCCGCACCCAGTCCGGTCGCCAGCCGCCGGGGGACGAATTTCACCGCCGCGACCATTGCGCCTGCGAGACGGGTGACGCGGACGAAGGGGCGTGGATTCTCGATCAGATCTGCTGTCGCGCGGGCGATTTCCTCCGGCTCGGCGTTGCGTAATCCCTTTGCGCCGGCGGTTCCGGCGACGAGTTCGGTGTTGGTGAACGTCGGGCGGACTGTGGACAGTCGAACCCCTGACTTGCGGTACTCCAGTCGTGCGGCCTCTGTGAATCCGATGACTGCGAACTTGGTAGCGCAGTAGGTCGCCAAACCAGGTACCGCGAGCTCGCCGGCCAATGACGCAGTGTTGATGATGTGTCCGGTGCGGCGTGGCAGCATTCGCTGAAGAGCCAGTTTGGTCCCGAAGATGACACCCAGGATGTTGATCTCGACTTGCCTCCGGGTTATTGCATCGTCCTCTTCGTGGGCGTGGCCGGTAGGCATGATGCCCGCGTTGTTGATCAGGATGTCGAGGGGTCCGAGTTCACGTTCGACCAGGTCCAGAAACGTTGTGAACGAGTCAGGTTCGGTGACGTCGAGTCGGGTGACGACCTTCACCCCGAGTTCGGCGGCGGCCTCCTTCGCACGTGCCTCGTCGATGTCGCCGATGGCGACCCGGTGGCCTCGTCGAATCAACTCCTTCGCTGTCTGATAGCCGATGCCTCGAGCTCCACCTGTGATCGCCACGGTCCTGGCGGGGGTGTGAGGTGCGTTGTTTGTCATCTGCTGCGCTCCTTGCATAGATAAGAGACATCGGTAGACGCCGTTCGGGCCGCTCTCGCGGTGGTGGCTGCGCACACGAATGAGGGATATGGGTATCGCGCGGCGTCTCGTGCCCGGGGAGGCGTTCGGATCGGTCGTTCATCGCCCGCAGCCGCAATTCCAGCGGCAGAGCGAGTCTCGTCTGTTCGGTGTAACTTCCGGTGTCGGCCTCAACACGGCCGCGCCGACGAGACAGTCATACGGCACAGCTCTGCCAGCAGGTATCGGCTCACCCGATTCGAAGGTGTCCGAGGTAGTCCGAGTGGTCACGCCGTGGTTGTTCGCGGAGAGAGCTCCGACCGATCGGCAGTCGGCCGCGATACGGGGTTCAAGACGTATGTTCTCACCGCTTGTGTTCATCGAGACTCCCGCGGAAGGTTTCGATCCCCGGGAGTTTCGTCCGGCCGGGTGCGGCCGGTGAAAACATCATCGAGTGGGTGAGCGCCCGTGAAGATCGTGGGGCCGTAGGCGTGCCGAAGCACCGTCAAGATCGCGTTCAAGGGTAGGTCGTCGAAGACTCCTCGTTCGCGGACATACTCCATGTGCTGGGCTCCGTCTGCGGTGAAGGCATGCATGAGAGCATCGCGATCGCCGTCGAATTCCACTGGCGGCACGCCGAAACGAGCGCACAACTCGACATTGAATGCCGGCGTGGCCTTCAACCACCGGCCCTCGATGTAGAGGCGACTGTAGCCGTGGTAGACGAACAGGTCGGTGCCGCCCATCAGCGTGCGCAACGTCTCGGTCTGCAGGTGATTTCGGACGTCGGCGAAGCCGAGCAGTGCTGGGATACCCGCCGCCCGGCACACTGCGGTCAACAGCACCGCCTTCGGGACGCAGTAAGCGCGCCCGGCCTCGAGGACGAAGCTCGCTCGATAGTGGGCCGGATCGTCCGACACGGTGTATGGGTCGTACCAGATTCGGTCGCGGACGGCGGCGAAGAGGCGTCTGGCCTTGTCACGGTCGCTGCTCGCATCTCCGATTGCCGCGGCGGTGAACGCCCGCACGGATTCGTGCTCGATGTCGAGGAAGTCCGTTGCTCCCAGGTATGCGTGTGGTGGCTGCGTAGTATGTGCTCCGGGCGGGCGGTCTGTCATGGTCATCGCTGATGTTCCCTTCTCTGAGCAAACCGGTTGCTGTTGTGTGCACAACGACCGAAGGATCGGTCAGTTGCGCGCGAGTCCGCCGAGCATCAGGTCTTCGCGTTGGACGGGGAGTCGCTGGGCGATCACCCGTTTGCTGTACATGAACTCGCGCGGGCGACCTATGCAGTCGGCGGCAATGAGCTCACCGGCCTGGAGATAGAAGCAACTGAAATCACTGTCGCGGGTGGGGTCACCGCTGAGAACCACTTCGTCGTATCCAGTGTTGAGGCCGGCGATCTGCAGCTTGAAGTGATACTGATCCGACCAGAACCACGGCAACGCTTCGATTTTTCTGGACTTCCCGCAGGCGGTCGACGCAGCGACTTTGGCCTGCTCTCCTGCGCTCGAGACGGACTCCAACCGTAGTCGACGGCCGTAACGGGCCATGTCGTGGCTCGCGCAGTCCCCCGCCGCCATGATGTCGGGGTCGTTGGTCCGAGTGTGATCGTCGATCACGATGCCGTTGTCGATGACAAGACCCGCATCGGCGGCGAGGTCGGTGTTCGGCTCGACGCCGACACCGACGATGACCAGATCTGCGGGGATCGATTCTCCGCTGGCCAAGGTGATTTCACGAACCTCACGGTCACCGGACAGGCCCTGAACCATCGCGTTCGTTCTGATGTCGACTCCCTGTTCGCGATGTATCCGCTCGAAGAACGTCGATACCTCGGGAGCAGTGACCCGCTCGAGCACACGCCCAGTTGCCTCGAGGACTGTGACCTGTACGCCCAGTGCGCGCAGCGATGCCGCTGTCTCGAGTCCGATGTAGCCGCCTCCGACGATCACCACCCGCTGGCCAGGGCCGGTGGCCATACGGATCCTCTCGACGTCCGCTGCGGTGCGCAGGTAGTAGACCCCGTGGAGATCGGCCCCGGGAACGGTGAGCCGACGAGGGCGGGCTCCCGTGCACAGCGCGAGCTTGTCGTAGGCCAGCTTCTCCCCGGTGTCGAGAACGACGTTGCCTTCCGACCGAACGATGGTCTCCACCTGCGCGTTCAGGAGCTGAATACCTTGCTTGGAGTAGAAGTCCGTGCTGCGAATGGCGATATCGTCGAGTACGCATTTGCCCGCCAGGTATGCCTTCGACAGCGGGGGGCGTTGATAGGGAGCGGCAGACTCGTTACCGATGAGGACGATGTCGCCTGTCCAACCTTCTTGGCGCAAACTAGCTGCCAGTTGTGCCCCAGCATGGCTTGCGCCGACGATGATCGCCCGTTGCGATGTCATGCGCTGGAAGTAGGCGTCAGGCGCACCATCATCTTGCTGATGCCCCGCACGAAATTCGACTGAACATACTCGGGGTCGCCGACGACCTCGATGTTCTCGAAGCGGGGAAGCAACTCCTCCCACAGAATCCGCAGCTGCATTTCGGCCAGCCGATTGCCCATACACCGGTGCACACCGAATCCGAACGCGATGTGATTGCGCGCATTGGCACGATCGATGATGAAATCATCAGGATTCTCGAAAACGCGTTCGTCGCGGTTACCCGAGGCATACCACATCACCAATTTGTCACCCTTGCGGATGAATTGTCCGTTCAGAACGGTGTCGGCTTTGGCGATTCGGCGCATGTACGCCAAGGGTGTTTGCCATCGGATGATTTCCGAGTTCATGTTGGGGATCAAATCGGGATTGGCCTTCAATTTCTCGAACTGGTCGGGGAATTGGTTCAACGCAAGAACGCCACCGCTCATCGAGTTTCGCGTGGTGTCGTTGCCACCGACGATCAGCAGGACGAGGTTGCCCAGAAATTCCATCGGACGATCGATCAGATCCTTGGTGTCCTCGTTGCTCTGCAACATGGTGATCAGATCGAAACCGGACTCTTCCCCTGCAGACCTCCTGGCTGCTTTGTCATGCCAGAGAGCGCTGAGGCCACGGGCCATGTCACGCATGCCTTCGAACACCTCGTCGTTGTCCGAGGGCCCACCGTTGGCTTGCTCCATCGAGGTTGCCAAATCGGACCAGTAGACGAGTGTGCGGCGTTGTTCGTAGGGGAAATCCAGAAGAGTTGCGAGCATCCGAGCTGTCAACTCGATCGAGACATTCTGCACCCAGTCGAACGGCTCGTTCAAGGGGAGGTCGTCCAATACCTCCCGTACGCGCGATCGGATCAGTCCCTCCATCTCCCGGAGGTTCTTCGGTGCGACAACCCCCTGGACGGCAGCGCGCTGCTTGTCGTGGCGTGGTGGGTCCATCGCGATGAACATCTCGATATCGAGAAACCGGGGCGGAACGCCGATGACGATGAACGGTTCGGCCGAGAACACAGCGTGATTCTTGTCGACGGCCACGATATCGGCATGGCGCGTGACCGACCAGAACGGGCCGAACGGACTATTGGGTTGGTAGTGCACCGGTGCCTCGTTCCGCACGCGCTCGAAGTACGACTGCCACCGCCCTTGTCTGTAAAGAAAGGGGTTACTGAGGTCGATGTCGGCGAGCTCGACATCCTCGACCGGTGGGATGGGACTTTCGACGAAGATCTTCTTGCCATTCGTGCCAGTCACCCACCGTCGGGTCTTGTCGTACAAATGAGCGCCCTGGATCTGCAGCCCTATCGGGATGGTCGACTGGACCTTGTCGGCGATCGACTCAGAAACTTTCATGCTGTCGTGCCTGCCTTTCGCACATCACAATTGGAATTCAGGTGTTCGAACGATCAGGCCATCCCACGCTTCCGAGGCCACCATCTGGCACGACAACCGAGACGTGGGTTCACGCTCGGGGTTCATCGCCAGCATCTCCTCCTCGTCGGCGCCGGACAGACCCACCTCTCCTGACCACTGCGGGTCGACGATCACATGGCAGGTGCCACAGGCCGTTTCGCCCCCACAGTCTCCATCGATCCCCGGCACAGCATTGTCGGTTGCAATCTGCATCAGCGAGCGACCTTCGACCAGAGCCGCCTCGTGCTTCTCACCATCGTGGGCGACGAAAATTACAGCTGCCATGTCAACTCCTCGTTTTCCGGCGTGATTGACGAAAGTGTCGTCGCAAACGCGGGTGACGGCTATGTTCGGTGGAGTCATAAACTTGTGAATTCGGGTCAAAGGGGTCACCGTGAAGCTGAGCGACGAGGGCGTGCCACCGCTTGCGTTCGTTCAGTTGCTCGAACGCCGCGCACTCGACCCTGACGCCGCCGCGCGGCTTCGTGTGATCATGCACCGCGAAGGAACCAGTGAAGCGACGCTCATTCAGCATGACGTTCAGGCACCGATACGGTGGTTTCGGGAGGTCTATCCCGAACTCGATATCGCCCAGGCCACTCGACTCGGATTTGCGTTTGCCGAGCAGGCCCAGTTGACATCGTTCGGGCCTCTGAGTTCACCTTTGATCAGCGCTGGTTCGGTCGCCGAGATCGTCGATCTCCTGACATACCTACCATTGATCTCCACGGCGTTGAAGTCGCAGTTCCACACCGGCGACTACGGTCTGATCGTCGGGCTCACTGCGCACACAGGCGATTCCGCACTGGACTGCTTGGTCATCACCTACGGTGGGTCGGCGTTACTACGACTGCTGGACATGCTCGCCGGTGACATATCGCCGGTGACACTCCATCTGAGCTGGCCGGAGCCGGCCGAGGTGAGCCACGACGAAGGTCCGGGGGCGAATCGCCGGTTCTTCGACGCTCCGATTTCCTTCATCCACGTACCCGAGGAGACCCTCAACAAGGCTTGTCGCTTCTCGGACCCCCTCGCATATCGTCTCGCTATCGCTGATCTGCAGCGAACACTCGCCCAGCGGAGTGGGTCCATGTCATCCGCCGAGAAGGTGAGGCAACAGTTGGAAAAGGACCTCGGACAGCGAACCAACCATGATGTTGCACAAGCATTGTCGATGTCGAGTAGCACGTTGAAACGGCGGCTTGCCGAAGAAGGAACCACCTATAGCAAGGTGCGCCACTCGCTGCTGTACGAGCGCGCGATGCTACGGCTCCTCGACCGATCGGTTTCGGTCAGCGAGATCGCTACCGAACTCGGATACAGCGACCTCGCCAACTTCTCTCACGCCTTCAAACGCTGGACCGGACGCTCTCCGAAAGATTTCCGAAATCCCCGACTCTCAGACGACCCGGTTTCGACGTAGACCCCGCAGAACGGGGTCGAGATCGATGCCTCCGTTCGTCCGCAACCTGATCGATCTTCGTCTCGGAGATGACGGAGACGTCGCCGCCTCCGTGCCATGAGAAGAAGAGTGTGTGCAAACCGGAGTACCAACCACTAGTCACTCGACGGTGTCGGTCGGCACGCGTGTGGTCTCCGATGCGAGAAAGTCGACGAGTGCTTCCAACAGGCTGTCCGCGCGGGTTTCGACATCGGCCAGGACAGAGTCCAGGTCATCGAGAAGACCGTGGGCGTGTCTACGCGCAAGCGTTCCGCGTTCGTAGTAGCCGGGGTCGAGCACGACCCGCGGTACTGGATCCGGTGCAGTGCTCTGCTCCGGCTGTTGTGACCGCGCAGTGGGCTGCAGGTGGGTGGGTGCCCTTCCGTCCCAGTGCATTCGCACGATGCCCGCTACCGCGCGGGCGGTCAGCGGGGTCGCAGCCAACGGGGTGTGGCCCCACCGGTCGATCGCAGTCGACAGCGGATGTTGACCGGCCGGGTCGAAATACCGGTCGTATCCGCCGAGCCCGGTGCCGTCCACGGCATCGAAAGCGTCGGCGAGCATTCGGGTGCTCGGATACCGGGCCTGATGGCCGAGCACCTCACACCAGCGCTGGTACACCGTGCGCGGAGAAATGCCCGTCCCCGCCAGCGCGAGGGAGGTGAGGGTATGAACGCCGCGGCCTGTCTCGATGCGAAGGGCGTCGAGACCCGCATCGGCGGTGACATCGCATGCCCGCAGGGCCGCGATCTGCGTGTACGGCAGACCTGTCGTAGCGAGCGTGAGGATCAGCGCGTCTCTGCGCGCGAACAACGCTGACGGCCAACCGTATTCGGGGAGTCGGGCGATGATTCCGCCGATCACGGCTGCCACCTCCTGCAGGCGCGACGTGCGGGCCCCATCCAGCGCAGCCCGGACGGTCTCAGCGCGCCCTGGAGGAGGTAATAGATGCCGATGATGAGCGGAGTCGATCACCGCGATCCGGCGGCGTTGGGTCGTCGGCGCGGCGGGGTGCGCATACAGGAACCGAGCAAGTGACTCAGGAGAGGCCGCCAATGGGGGTTCGCCATGGGCGGTGCACCAGTCCTCGAACAGTGACCACGTGTGCCGATCCCGCCTCGGTATCGACGTGTTCGTGATGTCCGATGCACGTATCGGACAAGGGCGGTCGTCGTGGTCAGCATCTACCCCTGTCGTCCCGTCGCCGCTCACTGGTTCGGTCGGGTGCCTGGTCATAGGCCGAGCTCGGTGACGGCGTTGCCGACCAGTGGCGCATTCTCGTGAGCGTATGTTTCGACCATTGCGGGTGTGGTGTGCCCGGTTTGGCGCATGATCGCATGCGCGTCGGCACCGTTGCGGAAGGCCTGCGTGACGAAGCCGGAACGGAGGGAATGCCCGCCGAGCTGGGCGACGGTGTCGGGGCCGTATCCAGCTCGAGTAGCGCGGCGGCGGATCGCCGCGTGCACCGCGGCTCCGGACAGGGCTGTGTCGGAGAGGTTGCCGTTCTTGCGGACGGACCGAAACAGAGGGGACCGTTTCTCGACTACAGGAAGGGTGCCGCGGCAGATATGGGAGTCGAATTCCACTGCGCGGGAGAGTATTCGGATGACAGCAACTCTGCCGCCGGTGTCGAACGCTGCGACGATCTGCAGCCATCGCACCCACGCGCAGACCGGACATGACTCGTGGCGGTCGGTGAACGGGAGTGCTTTCACGGTTCCGGTGCCGTCCTGGTCGGTCTTCGATTTGCGGATACGTACGTGCGCGCCGTCGAGGCGGTCGCGGTGGACATCGCGGCATTCGAGCGCTACGAGTTCGCTGCGGCGGAATGCGCCGGTGTAGCCCATCAGCAGTAGCGCGGTGTCGCGGCGTTCGAGGACCTCCGACGCCCAGCCCGCTGCAGTGCGTCGGGCGTGGTCGACGATCGTAGTGATGTCAGCGGTGAGGAGCGGGGCACGGGGTCTGCGGGGCCGCTCCCCCGCAGACGCGTAATCCCGCCGGATACCCGAGAGAGTGGCGCGGACCATCTCGTGCCCGCACGGGTTGTCGTGGCCGGTAGCGCGGTGGCGGTCCGCGACCGCCGCGATCCATTTGTCGAACGTCGACGGCGCATACGCCCGCGTCCCGTCGACGGTGAGCGTATCGGCGGCGCCGACGAGGTACGCCGCCACCGTTGCGGGATGCGCCGGCAAAGCCTGGTGCCCGAGGACGATGCACCAGTTCTCGAATCGACTCCACGCCGAGGCATAGGCACGGCGTGTTCCGGCCGAACGAGAAGCTGCGATCGACTGTTCTATCCGAGCGGCAACCTCGACCGGTAGGTCCGGGAACACTGCCACACCACCCACCGAGACGAGTGAATCCGCGTCCCCGACCTCACCGAGCTGCCGTTCTGCCATGACAAGCACTGTAGCGAGCACCTCCGACAGACTTCTCGAGCCGAAAACACGCTGAGCAGGCCTTTTCGCGATCATGGTGCGGGAAGGAAAATTCTCGTGGGTCACCGCACACAAACCGTGGGTGACTACAGGGTGCGATCGAATTCCGCCTGAAAGCGCAGAGAAACGTGTGGCGATTGCGATCTAGCGCGCTTCAGTCCCAGTCCAGTCGAATACCGAGCTCGACGAAGGCATAGGCCAGCTCATCGACGTCATCTTCGGTGCGGCACCCCGTTCGAGCGAATCCGAACAAAGATCGGGCGGCATCGCTGTCGACGCGGGCGGCGGCGACAGCGGCATCGATCGCCGCAATCACACCGTCCCAAGCGCTGCGGGCGGGTACCGGACTGCGAGACCTCGTCGGAGCGGCCCCCGGATCGACCGGCTCGTACCGTCGCGGCCGCAGCAAGCAGGCATCAGCACCGCTCGCGGCTATCTCATCGTTCTCGACCGCATTGATCGCGGTCGCGGCAGCAAACAAAACCTTCGCTTGCTCGTCACACCGCAGTTGCTCGAACGGAACCCACGATGTCCGCAGCGGGCGAGAATGGCCGGTGGACTTCCAGATCGCGCTCAGTGGCTTCGCCCACCATCCGGTGCGGACCAGCGGTGTCGATACCTCGTCGACGACGGTACGCAGCAGCCTGAACCACACTCCGGCATGAACACGGCCTCCGCCGAGCTCGACCGACCCGCACGTCAACGCGACGGCGGTGCGTCTGTCGATTTCTGCGACGACTGCCGGTACGGGTATCGGTGGTGCGTGTTCGTCCGAGCCTGGCGGTGTCCTGTCCCAAAAGACCAGTCGGCCGGGTATGACAGCACAGAATTCGAGCCGGCAGAGGTGTTTCGTGCAGCTGGTCAGCATCGGGTACTGATGAGCCATCATGACCGCGATGTCGGCGTCTGTGTCGAGGTCGTCGATACACAAGGGGCATGCCCGCGTATCGAGCTTGCTCACCCAGGGAAGCCACGTGCCGGCGGGCGGTGCGCGTCGACGTCGATCTGACCTTGCCAGACCCGCCGGTAGTAGGACAGAGAACTGATGGACGTAGGTGTCGAAGTCGCATCCGCCGGGGTCGGTGCTGTCGAGCAGCCAGGGCGTACCGCCCGCCAACGTCATCTCACGCAGCCGTTCCGCTGTGCAGGTGCTCCTCTGGGCAAGCGCGGATAGCACCGGCTCGGGTGTGTAGCGGTCGAGGTCCACGCCCGAAGTGTCGACACCGAGCCCGTCGAGAAGATCCGCTGTACCGATCAACGAATACAGTCTGCTAGTCCGGGCAAGCCACGACATCAGAGTCTCACCAGGTAATGGTTGCGGGTGCAGCGGCCACCGCGGATGCCCACTGTGGTCGAACGCTGTAGGCGCTGGCGAGGCATCGGCTGATGTCATGCCAGATGCCGTTCGAAGTGGCGACGGCGTTCGGTGGGCCCGGAGTAGGCAGTCTGCGTCAGCACCTGCGAGGTGATCGCTTCCTCGCCAGCCTCTATTGCGGTCACTGCGGCCGCGGTCAACAGCGTGGCCAGTTCGCCGATGGTGCCCTCACACCGGGTGAGGAGGTAATCGGTCATCTCCGCCGACGTCAGGTGCGAGGGCGCACGCAACGGGAAGCTGGCGGTGAAGCTCGCCAGCAGGGAGCGGGTGTCGATGTCGTTGGTCCAGATCGGCAGCGTCATGGGGTGAAAACGGTTCTCCAACTGTGCATCACTACGGATCGCGAGGTACGCCTCTCGGGTGCCCACTCCGACAAGAGGAATCCGCAGTTCGTTGCCTAGAAACCGCAACAGGTTCAGGAATTCTCGGCGCACGTTGTCGCGGCCGGCGAGAACATTGTGGAGCTCGTCGATGATCAGCATCCGAACCCCGGTCGCTCGCAGCAGCGAGATTGCTTGCTGTTCGAGTTCGTGGACTCGGCTCCGCGGGCGGATCGGCGTTCCGAGTGCAGCAAGCATCGCCAGGTAGAACCGTGCGGGTGCTGGGTCTGGAGGCATCTGCATACACAACACCGGTATCTGCTCGCGATCGGGCAAGCTGACAGCAGGGTGCGCACGCCGGAACTTCTCGATGATCATCGACTTGCCGTTGTTCGTCGGTCCGATCAGAAGCACGTTCGGCATACGTTGCCGATCCGGCCACACCAGCAACGTCTCAAGATGCTCGATCACCGACCGTGCACGCGGATACCCGATCCACCGTTCAGTACGAATATGCCTGATGCGTTGCGCGGCAGGAAGAACCGCAATCGATCTGACCGAACTTCGCAGGTGGGTGAGGTCCGCACGAACGACGTCGATGTCTTCGCAACTACGGTCGTCATCGTCGCCGGCGGGAGCGTTTCGGGGGTCGTGGTTCATCCATTCACCACTCTTCGATGTCGTCGAAGATCGGAACCGGCACGTCGTCGGTGCCTGGGCCGAGCTCGGGCGGGCTCTGCGTGTCCGGTGGTGTGGTGATGCTGCTCAGATGAGAACGGCGAGTGCGATTACGGCGGGCCCGCTTGGTGTACCTCTGTGCGGACGTGGCTATCTGACGCATCTGCTCGATCATCGCGAACAGAGCGTGTTCGTCGATACTTGCTCGGCCTTGTTCTCGAAGGCGCACCACCGCTGCCCGGTGTTCCCACGCTGTCACGGCCGGATGTGACATCGTCCGGTATGGCACCTCGACGTACCCGCCGCCGCTGTCGGGGTCCAGGACCCACACCCTGCTCAGATCACGTGGATCACGCCGGATAACGAACTGACCCAACTTCTCTCGCCTGGCGATCCATGGTTTCAGCGCGTTCGAGAAGTACTGGATGTGGTCGATGACGAACCCTGTCCGGGTCAGTCGGCGCCGGATGACGGGGAGGAAGTCCACTAAGAATGCGGTCTCATCCACCACTGTCGAGCTCGCCAGAGCGGTATCGGCGTCGGTGCTGCTGGTCCACTGCGCAGCCGGGCTCCGGCTCAGGCCGGTGTGCACGTCCGCGTGATAGGCCGCGATCGCCAAAATCAGCCAGCGTTCCAGTTCTCGTAACGTCAGAGCTGCCGCGCCCTCCGAGTCGTAGCTGCCCCGCTGCGTTGGATTCGAGAACGTGGTGCCAGGGAGCTCGTGAACCTGGGTCATGACGGTGCCGATGATGCGTTCGACAATCCCGCCGTATTGCGGCCTGCCGGGTGGGCGGTAGCCGAGGTCGATACCGTGTTGCTCGCAACCCCGCCGTAGCGCTTCACTTTTGAACTCGGCGGCGTTGTCGACGTACAAGGCGCGCGGCTTTCCGGCCATCGGCCACCGCACATCCGCGCCGAGCCCCAGAGCGTCGATCCATACGCTTTTGTCCGAGCACACCCGGCCCAGACACAACCCGACCGACACTGCGGACGGCGAGTCGAGTGTGACCACGAAGCCCGGCACGCAGCGGCTGAAGACATCGATAGCAATCGTGAGATAAGGACGTCCGATCGGCACCCGGTCGTATTCGTCGACGATCATCAGATCGACCACGGTGTGATCGATCTGGACTTGCTGGAGAACCGCCGTCACCGGCGGCGGGACATCGCCAGCGGATTGCCGCGATCGAGCGGCATCCGGTCCGCCACGTGACCGTGCGACGCGGCCCGGGTGCATTGCTGCGATCCGCGCGGCGACTGTGTTGCGGGCTGGAATAGGGAGTCCCGCACGGTGACAGGCCAGCGCGATATGTCGATGCAGTGCGGCGACACTGAGCTTCTGGCGAGCCAGAAACTCGCGGTTGATGTGCTCGGCGATCACTTCTTCCACCTCGGCCGGCACGCGGGAACGGCCGCGCCCGCCTGCAGGAGCGGAGACCAACAGATCTGTGACCGACCCTCCCCCATTCCGGAGCTTGGACAACAGCACGTACACACGCCGGGGCGAGACCCCCAACTGCTGTGCTGCATCCTCGACCACTGCGGTGCCGATCGAGGATCGATCCGCTAGTTCGCTGAGCACTGCGAACCGTGACCGTGCCTGCTCCCACTGCTCGGCCGACGCGGTCAGCACACCAGTCTCTGCGACGTCGAACTTGTCCGCGTCCATCGCAGCCTCCGAACGCCAGGCCTGTGTGATCGACCGATTGTGCAGTCCACTTCTGCAGTCAGAATGTCAGAAGACGACTGCAATCGGAGGTAAAACCCCAGGAAATTATGACGCCCACTTCTGAAACTGACAATTGTCTTCGTTGTTTCAAATACGAATGTTTATGAAACATGGTTCGGTGACGCCGAAAATCGGGACCGATCGACTGTCGAGACCGCCTGGGGACGCTCGAGCTCGCGTGCGAGGTGAGGATCCGCGCGGGCGACAGCAGGATGGCCACGATTATTTGATACTTCGGATAACATGAACGCGATATTCATTCGGCATGCAACGAAGAGGAATCCCTGTGGCTGAAATATTCATTCGCCAACTTATCGACGATCTCGACGGGAAACCCATCGACACCGGATTAGGGCACGAGGTCACCTTCTCTTATCAGGGCGCCGACTATCGAATTGATCTTCGGCCCGCCAACGCCGACAAGATTGAAGCTGCATTCGCCCCGTACATAAAGGTCGCAGAGAAAGTCTCCACTGCCGGCAAATCCCGTGTGAAAACCTCGACTGCGACTAAGTCGTCAGGATCCGGTCGATCGGCGGAACAGTTGAAAGCGATTCGGGACTGGGCTGGCAAGAACGGCTTCGACGTCTCCCCGCGCGGGCGGATCAAAGCTGACATCATCGATGCTTTCGACGCCGCACACTGAGCCTTGAGGACAGTGTCGACTCTCACTGGCATCTGCGAGTAGCGCACTGCAACTCGTAATTCTGGCCCGTGAGACGGATGGATCAAGCGAGCTCGAGATCGCCCTCGGCGGCGAATACCAAACGCCCGTCGTCGAGGGCGATCGCCCACCGCAGCACCGGTGCCCAATCCCGACCCAGGTCAGTGTCGTCAATGACAGTGTCGGCGAAGTCCTCGACCACGACACCTACCTGCGGCTCGGTATCGCTGGACTGTGGTCCGGAGGTCCGGATCACAGTGACCCGGGAACCGATGGCGATGGGATTAGTGGAGTGAGCGTCAGAATCGGGCATAGGCCTGATTGTGGCAGAGGAACCGCCACATCACCTCCTCACCCAGCGATCGCTGGTGTTCCAAATGCGGTCGTTTATGAAACACAATTCGGTTAGTTGAAATGTGGGAAGGTCGTCTCCGGAGGCCGCCGAATTCCGGTTCCAGATGGTTGGGGGACTAGTCCTTGTCAGCGGGTTTCATCCATTTTGCAACGACTTCGAGCGCTGTTTTCTCGTCGATTACCTGAACGGTGCCTGTGCCAGACCACTCTATGTTGGGATTTCGGGCAGTTGCATGCCATGAGTATCTAATTTCGGTGCTTGCCGTAATTGCATAGGGCACGGCGAGGATCACCGCATCTTCGAACACATCAGGCTTGGAGCGCTTCCGAACCTCATCCAGATAAACTGTCAGAATTACGGCATCGGTATCAGTCCGTTCCCACGAAGACCGATTCGCTCCTAGGCTGCGAAGGTCGGGACTAGGGATTGACCAGTCCCTGTACCCGATCAGGGTTTCCGGCTTCGGTGGGACGTAAAGCGGAGTCCAAATATCCGCCCAAGATTTTTCCTCCATATCGAGACCCATTACATTCTCGAATGTGAACTCGATTTCCAACCCTTCGATCAATCCATCACTACTAATCGATACCTCGATCGGTGGCGCCGCAGCCACCGCTATTGACTCATCAAAATCGTTGAGGTGATTCCGGACCTCAGCAGTCCACTCTTCGATCTGTTCGGGCTTCTTTGGCCGCCGTCTGGGACGCCCGTAGAGGCTGCTGTTGGCTAGAGCCGATTGAACGCTGAACGACGGTGTTGGACTATGATTCTCCTCCGCCCATCTACTCTCTTGCTCAACATCAATCGAGATGAAGTTTTCGATGACTCTCTCGGCCTGGGGGAAATGCCAAACGGAACCAGCGACAGTGACAGACAGTGAAATGTCCGGCTGCGCAGGTGCAGTCGGAGGCATGGCTGGTGAGGTACGGCTGGCTGCGAATTCTCGGGCGTCCTTCCACAGGGCCTTCTTGACCTTTTCATCTAGGTCGGCAGAAGAATCAAACGAGTTGTACAGCCCACTCGTGTTCTCATGGAACTTCGCACGGAATTCATTCAAGCGGAGCCACTGATCGCGCTCAGGGCCATCATTCAATAGCGCGGCAGGAGCGACATCGCTTCGCCAAAAATAGAAGTGAACTGGGCTGTCGGGTTCCCGAAGATCGGCTTCTTCAACCGTCCCCGAATAGTTGTTTCGCAGCGTCGGGGTGCCAAGCCGTTCTTTGAACAAAGCAATGACAATATCACTCTCATTCGTGACCTGATCATTGATCACGGACTGCCCATCGGCGCCTTTAACATAAACAGGAACGACATCGGTCGAGTAGTGCTTAATAATGAACACCACACCCATATCTTGAGAGTGGTCGTTATTCCAGCTACTGATCGCCTGACGGACGACCTCGACTTCGGCGGCCGTGTCACCAGGGCCAGAAATCATCACAACCACACCAAGCGCATCGAAAGACATACGAGAATTGAACCACCTCGCATCAATCAGCTGCGAAGTACTGGGCAAAAGGAGCATCGAGTGTGCGCGTCGAGGGAAACGTGAACGCACCACCATCGTAGATCCACAACCTCGCCGGTGCGATTCAATGCTGAGACACTACTTTTGGTACGTGCTTCTGAGACGAAGCGAGCTGCGCTAACACTTGATCCCACACCCGAACGAGCGTGTTTCTCAACTCCAAGGAAACGAGACGGATCGCTGTGGCGCGTGGATCGGTTGTCGTGCTGCTCCGATAACCTCTCGTCAACGATTCCGGGGAGGGGTAGGGCGCAACGGGCGGTCCACTCATTCCGATTCTAGAGATGTGTCGGAGGACTCTTAGCTTCTCAAGCGCAGTTGCCGGCGCGGCATGGGCCCATTCGGCGATCGCAATGTACGAGCGTGCGCCGGCACACATCGCGGCCAGTGCCATCGACCGGATCGCCGTGAGATGGTGCCGCACCCCGCGTCGGGCACCGGGTCGAGCATGCCGAGGATCCCGGTGTCGGACACTCGGGGGCGCGTGGGCGAAAATAGGACTGCGGGTACGGTCCGTTCCTGATGATGTGGGAGTAGAGACTTGCATCATCAGCAAGGCAGCTTTGGTTGCCTGCGCCCACCACCATGGGCGAGATATCTAAAGGTCAGCGCACTCTGCTCACGACTTTGCCGGAGCCCTGCTAGCCCTCTAACCCGCCGATAAGGAATCCGACACCATGCCCCGTACCAACCAGCTTCTCCAACTCACCTGGTTCAACAAAGACAAGGCGCTCATCCCTACCGAGCACGGGAAGTACGGGTACTCATGGGTCGATGCTCGAGATCCCCGGTACTGCGAGACGCACACGCTCGTCGAGGGCGAATACATCGAGGGGGTCCAGGCCGAGAAGGAAGATGGTCTGTCTTATTCGGAGCTGGCGGATCTGGAGCCGACGACGGATAACCTGCTCATTCACGGTGAGTCCGGCGATGTCCTGGAGGCGTTGACCCGTGTCCCGGAGCTGGCCGACAAGTACCTGGGCAAGATCAAGCTCTGCTACATCGACCCGCCGTTCAACACCGCCGAGGCGTTCACACACGCTGACTACGAGGACAACCTGGAGCACTCGGTCTGGTTGACGATGATGCGGGACCGCCTGGTACACATCAAGAAGCTCCTCACTAATGACGGTTCAATCTGGGTACACCTAGATGACGGTGAGAACCACCGGATGCGTGTCCTTCTCGACGAGGTTTTCGGGGCCGGAAATTTCATGGCAGAGGTCGTGTGGCAGAAGGCTGACTCGCCCCGTCGGGGCGACGGATTTTCAGACGACCACGACATCATTCTCGTCTATCGCAAGTCTTCGCATCACCGCGTCAACCACATGCTCCGAACTGCGGCAGACAACGCGCGGTTCACGAATCCCGACAATGATCCGAATGGTCCGTGGTGGGATGGCGATCCGACTGCGAACCATGGGGATGGCTCGGGAGGCATGTGCTACGCCATCCAGAATCCACTTACCGGAGCGATGATGCGCCCGCCAAAGGGTGGTAGCTGGAGGTACTCACAAGCGCGGATTTTCGAGGCGCTCAACCAGTGGGTTCCCTACCGGTACGAGAACCTCCATGACAAGGAATGGCGAGCGCAGAACGAGGGCGTCCCGGTAAGTAAGGCCAGCGACAATGTCTGCGCTTTGGTGCTGGACGTCCCACTTGCGGAGGCTGTTGCTCGGGTTCATGCACGAAGGCAGCAGGAAGATCTTCCAGAGATTCTGATCCGATCCACTGGGGGCCTCGGTCGAAAGGCGTACGTCCCTGCTACCGGCACTAATCCCCGTACGTGGTGGTCCAACGCAGAGGTCGGCCATAACAGGGCCGCGAAGTCCGAGATCAAGGCCCTCTTCCCCGACATCAATGCCTTCTCCACGCCTAAGCCTGAGCGGCTTCTGGAGCGGATCATTCACATTGCCACTGATCCTGGTGACATCGTTCTTGATGTGTTCGCTGGCTCGGGTACCACCGCCGCGGTCGCGCACAAGATGAGACGACGCTGGGTGACCGCCGAGCTGCTGCCGGAGACGGTCGAGAAGTTCACCCTGCCGCGCCTGACGAAGGTTGTCCGCGGCGAGGATCCTGGCGGGATCACCTCCATCGAGGGCGAGCGTGTCGATGCGACAGAAGACGGACTTCCTGGCGATTTGAGCGCCCCGGAAGCGTTCGCTCTAACCCAGGCCCTCGGAAAGATCGCCAAGGTCGTTTCGGCTCCGGTTGACCTCGCTAAGGTCGTCGGTGACGCTGTCCGCGCAGACTCCAAGACTGACGATCCGGCACTTGACAACGATGAGGCCAAGACGCTGCGTCGTCTCATGCGCAAGCTCGCCGGGGCCGAGGCTCCCGAGACCGATTTCCTGCCGTACGTCAAGAAGTCTGTGGGTGGCCAGCTCAAGACGAAGAGGTCCCCCGACGCGGTTAATTATCGCGGCGGTGGCGGGTTCCGGGTCGCTCACCTGTCCCCGGCGTGCTTCGACTACAACCCAGATCTTGGACTGGTCACGCTCACCGAGGCTGCGTTCGAGGGGGACAACCTCGCTCGTGCGGTCGCTGCGCACCTGAACTTCCACCTCACTCCGGAAAACCGGGCATTCACCGGAAGACGGGGACGAACACGGCTAGTCGTAACCACTGCCGCCGCTACGCCTGAGTACGTCAACGAGCTGGTGACTCACCTGGACGACGACGAGAAACTCGTCCTGGCCTCTACGTCCGTGGATCCCGACGCCCAACAAGCACTACGCAAGGCCTGTCGAGGATCACGGGTGGTCCACATTCCCAACGACCTGTTCCGTGTCCACGAGATCGAGGGCTGAGACGAGATGATCCCGAACTTTTACGCCGATATTGACCTCATCGAGGAGGTCTCCAGCGGGTTCGCGCTACGTGAGACCAACAAGCGTGCGCTCGCTGTGCTGGTGGAGCGTTTAGCCGGGGACTATGACCCCCAGGTGCCGTTGGTGATGGACATGGCGACCGGGGCGGGGAAGACGTACTTGATGGCGGCGTTCATCGAGTGCCTACGTCGTCTCGGGTACGCGAACGTCCTCATCGTCACACCTGGCCTGGTTGTTCAGCACAAGACGTTGGGCAACTTCACCGCTGGACACCCCAAGTACATTGAGGGGGCGGGCCTTCCTGCCAAGGTGGTCACTCCGGATAATTACATCTCGCAGCTCCAGGGGTCGATTCACGACCAGGACCTTGGGGGAGAGATTCGCTCGAACATCTACGTATTCAACATCCAGCAGCTCATCGCCCCGGCTTCCCTCGACGGCTCCACCACCGAGGGTAAGGATGCGTCTCGTCGCGGAATCCGTAAGTACAACGAGTTCGTGGGTGTGCTCTACGACGACCTCGCAGCGATGGACGACCTGGTCGTCATAGCGGACGAGCATCACCTGTACGGCCCGAGTGCGAAGGCGTTCCACCAGGCCATTAAGGATCTGCACCCGGCGGCGACAATCGGCTTGACCGCCACAGCCGATGCACGAGACGAGGTGATCTTCCGCTACCCGCTGTACCAGGCGATCAGCGACGAGCACGTCAAGATGCCCGTCATCGCCTACCGCAGGGGCGGGTACGGCGAACTGGGGGAGCACCAGCAGCTCCGAGACGCGGTGTCCCTACTGCGAGGCAAAGAAAAGGCATTCGAGGCGTATCTCGCCGCCAACCCCGATGCCCGCAGAGTCCGCCCCTTGCTCTTCGTCGTGTGCTCAGACATCGACCATGCGAGCGAGGTCTCCGAAAAGCTCCGCACGTCGGAGTTCTTTGGCTTATCGACCTCGGTGCTCCAAGTCGATTCGGACCACATGTCCTCCCAGACTGAGCGCTTTCTGGATACTCTGGACCATCCCGACACGCCCATTCGGGCCGTGGTGAGCGTGAACAAGCTCAAAGAGGGTTGGGACGTCAAGAACATCGCCGTCATGGTCTCCCTGCGTGCGATGGAATCCGACGTCCTCACCCAGCAGACGATGGGCCGCGGTCTGCGGCTGCCATTCGGTAAGTGGGTCGATGATCCGGCGATCAACGAGCTGGACATCGTCGCTCATGAGTCTTTCCGCAAGCTGCTGGATGCTGAAAACGTGCTCCGTTCTTTCGGTCTAGCGGATGCGGTTCCCCCTGCAGACGATGCCGACCAGGTGGTCTCATACAGTCAAGGAGCGGGCGCAGATCTGGCAGACGGCGACGAAACATTCACCTCTACTGATCCGACGGCGCAGCCCGGCCCCACGTCCGTATACGGGGATGACGCAGAAGAGGTCACCGACATCTCGATCGGAGGCCGCAGTGGTATCAAGGCACGGCAGATCGGTGACGACAATCCTGGCGACATCGCCCCTCCTGCAGAGCCTGTCATTCGAGCGAAGGTCCAGGTGATGCCGAAGTTCGCCGGGCAGACGTTCGTGTTCCCGCGGTCCACGATGAAGCGTGACGAACGGCCCTTCGAGCTCGTCGACATCATGGATGAGGAGATCGAAGCCGCGGCGAAGATCATCACCAGCCAGACAGACCGCATGGAACGGTTCGCGCTGGTCGCCGATGCCGTAGAACAACGCATCTTAGCTCGCACTCGAGTCCAGGCCACGGTCGAATCCGTGCTCACGAACGCCGACGCGGTCAAGAATGAACTGTTCCACCAACTTTTCAACCGGAACGGCATCACCCAATCGCAGGCCAACGTCGGTGACGCCAATCGCCGGGTCATCCCACACCTAATGGCATCTGCGCCTGTCACGGAATGGACCGTGAAATCGATGGCCTCAGCGATCGCGTCACTCACCGAGCTGGTCCGGCAGAAGACTCAGGAGTACAACGCCCGGCTCAACGTGCAGGTGGACTTCGACCCCATCGAGTTGCCAATCGAGAACAGCTATTATCTGCCGCCGGACTCGACGGTGATAGATCAGAACACCGTCGAATCTCGTGTACAGTTCGTCGCCCGGCAGCATTACGGAGAGTGGAACGCCTCCATGTTCAGCTCGGAGTCGTTCGACTCGTATTCCGGCGAGTTCATGCTTGCTGAACTGCTCGACAAGTCTCCGGACATCATCTGGTGGAAGCGTCTCTACCGGCATGAGCAGGCGTACATCTACTACACGATCACGGACAGGTACTTTCCTGACTTCGCGGCGCTCGACACTAGTGGGAGGTTGTGGATCATCGAGGGCAAGTCCGAGAAGGGCAAGTCTGACGCCGAGGTCCAGGCCAAGAAGGCTGCGGCTGAGAGCATCATCCGACGTATGAACTCCCACCCAGAGTTCGCTGGCAAGCGCTACGGCTACCTCATCGGCTACGAGTCGACCATCGCCTCATCAGAGTCCTGGGCGGAACTGGTGGAGAAGGCCAAGCCCGCGATCACTCGGCAGTACGGATAGGAGGACTCGGTTCGGTCGAGGTACCGCGAGTTTCCGGGAATCGACGAGCCGTGTTCGCGCAGGTTGAACCCATCGAACACCGCGTTGATCACCGCCTGCTGAGACTGTTTATGACAGCTTGAGTTGAGACCACCGTGACGGCCACTTTGCGTGGGCGTGCGTCGCACACAGATCGATCAAGTGGTTTGCCTGACATAGGGGGCGGTTATCGGAGCTTGCAGCCGAGACCGCCGGCTCGTCCAACCGCCGCCCGTTCACTATGTCAAAACTGTCAGCCACCTCGTCATGGTTCCTGTCGTGATGACTCGATGGAACTGGCCGGGCATGAGTCTCTCGACCTGCAGCAACAGGCTCACTGCCGTGATGATCTCCTCGGGAGAGGCTGTCTCGATGAATTCTGGTGATTCCACGTCGAGAAGGCTCTTGCCGGGAAGCGCCGCATGGGGGTCGGCAATGCGGGACTCCGTGAACGTATCTGCGAACTCGTCCCTGATCGGGCGGGTTTCTTCCTCGGTGGCGGAGACCACAGCCAGCTCCTGCAGTCCGGGCAGGAACTTGGTCAGCTCGGCGTATGTGTTCTGGCTATCGTCGGCGGGGATATGGCCGTCGATTTCGTTGTTTCGGAGGGTGATCATCAGTTCGTCGGTTTCGATGTCCAGATGGTCGAAGAGCTTGCGCAGCATCGCCAGTTTGCTCCTGGTGGAGTTGGCAGTCCACACCGCCAGTCCTGGCACGACCATCGCCTCATCACGAGAGAGCTGATCTGGGAAACCGTCAAATGTGTGGAGACCGGCTGCCTCGTCGGCATAAGCGAAGATCTCTTCCCTGTGGTCTTCGACGATGATGCGAAGGACTTCTACAAAAGCGTCCTTCCAGCTGGTGACCGTCTTCTTGGTGCCTTGGAATTCGAACGCCGAGATCACTTGGTTGGTGAAGCTCTCCTCATCGCCCATCGGCACGGTGGGCAACGGCACGATCTGCGGCGTGAAGTTTGTCTGCGGAAGTGGCCAGTACTCCAACGCGAGAGCGGTCAGTTCCTTTGTGCGAGATTCCATTTGGCGCACATCCCATATCGGTGCAGACTTGACTCGGGCGTTGAGTCGATAGGGAGAGGCGAGGAACCCGTCGGTCCGGGTCAACTTGTCCTTGAAGGATGAATTCGAATAACTGGAGTTGTAGCCGGTGACGGTGAGATTGCCGATCCTGTTGATCCAGGTCGTGTGTATCTCCTCGTACTGCGGGCCGAGATCTTCACGCCAGGACGATGTCAAGGTCCGCGGCATGATGTGCTCGATGCTGATGGATTGGTTCTCGAGCGCACCTGCGATGTCATGAGTGTCGTTGGAGGAGTTGTTTTCCAGACATTCGAAGAGGTAACTCCGATTTTCGCTCTTGACGTTGTACAGGTCACGGGTGGCGAAAGACTCTTCGAACTCGAGATCCTCGGGAAATCTTCCGGAGGAAGCTCGGCGTCTGAGTGAGTAAGTCAGTACGTCAGAAAACGAGTCCTGGGCGCTACGTAGTCGGCGCACCTCGGTGTATGCGGTGGCGAAGATCTTGTTGAGCGCGTTGGTCGGAACGCCGCACACGAATCTACGGAAGACGTAGGAATCGAGAATTTGAACGACAGCTGCAAAGTCCGTTTGCGACACGGTTTCCGCCTCGACCTCCCCGACCAGAGGCATCATCAGAGGAAGCGTCACATCGTGCTTGATCATGTTGAAGCGGCGAAGGCGACGATCTGCGTCGGTGACGCCGGTGGAAGCGCCATTGAGCTTTCTCGCGTATTCGGCGTAGTTGCGCATCTCTGCCAGAATTTCTCGCGTATTGAACGCAGAGGTCTTCTGGAAGGCACGAAACGCCTCGTAGACCCCGTCCATGCGTGGTGTTTTGCCGGTTTTGGAGACGAGATAGAGACGGATGAACCAGTCTGTCCGATATTCGACGGATTTCTCGATCCGGTTCCAGTAATTCTCGTACAGATCCTCCTGGACATGGCTTTTCAGCCCCATGAGGACGACATTGCGGATCTTGTCGGCTTCGCTGAGCTCGAGCCCCGTCGAGTTGATGCTTTCGAATATCCGTTGCGGATCGTCCTGCGGTTCCAGATCGAGCAGCATGACCTGTAATCGGCAGATAGCGTCCCAGATTTCGTCGCCGTCCAGCTCGTCTCGCGCGATCCGGTCGAGAAAATAGCGGTAGTTGGCCGTGATGGTCGAGGATTCGATAGGTGTGTCCTCGTGCAGCAGCCGAATGTACGCATCGTTGTCGTTCTTGACCGGTTTGAGCTTGAACTTGATCTCGTCATTCTCGTCCTTGAGGACCAGATAGCTCTTTCGGATCTTCGATGCCAGCTGCGCGTCTTTGGACGTGACGACACCATTTTCCAAGGACCGCACCAGCGCCAGCATGAGGAGGCTGGTGGTCGTCAGACGCTGTTGTCCGTCGATGACGACGTAGGTGAAGGCAGTCTCGGAGTTGCCGACGATGGCACCGAAGAAGTGCGTAGGCCGATCTTCGCGGATGATTCCGATGAGATCGTCGTACAACCTGGCGCAATGTTTTGTGCCCCAGTCGTAGTTGCGCTGGTAAACAGGGATGACCAGCCGCTTGCTGCTGCCGTCGAAAACCTTGTAGATATTGGTGATATTGCCGATCACTGTCCAGCACTTCCATTCACTGACTCGGTCATCATTGGTTGAATGCAGGCTATAACGTCGTTGAGGTAACCGACGCAATCAGCCAGTCGAATGCCGGAGGCGGGTGCATCCGGAAAGATGGGCTGCGATGGAGCTCTTGGGAGCTTCACAGTTCTGGTGGCAAATCCGCAAAATTTGTCGAGAATCGATCGGTATTCGACGCTTCTGTGAAGCATGTATATCCCCAGTTCGTACTGAGGGAGCGGTGTCGAGAACTGGTGTCGACAATCTATGTCGAATAACCCACAGACCTTGTCTTTTCGACAGAGAAGTTTTTTTCAGGCTGCCCACCAGACGATGACGAGGGCGAAGAGGATGCAGCCGAGGATAACGGCAATTTCTGACCTCGCTCCGAGGAATTTTCGGACGCGCTTTCGTCGGTCGATGCGAGGCGGTGGTGCCGTCATGGTGTGGGGGAGGGCTGAATCGTGGCTTCGAGTCGGGTGAGGCGTTCTTCGAGGGCGCCGGTGATGGCGAGCAGCCCGAGCAGGGTGGGCTCGGTGATGTCGCTGCCGTGTTGAGCGTGTTTGAGCAGGGTGGTGCGCAGGAGTGAGCACATGGGGGCGTCGTCGCTGATGGGGAGTTGTTCGAGTTTGGCGGTCAGACGCTCGTCAGGGGAGGTCATGCGTCGCTCCTGCACGTGTGGCTCATGCAGGCAGTCCGAAGGGGTGACTGCCTGTGCGGTGGTATCGGGTGGTGCGCTGGAACCGAGGCGGAAAGCAGCGCACCAAATGGTGATGTTACTGCGTCATTGCTGACCGGTCGGTACGCGGGAGATAAGTGAAGGCGACTCATGGGTGCGATGAACTAACTCGGTACCGGTTCACCTGCAGGCGGCGAGGCACTCCCCTCGATAGTTCAATGCTCAAGTAGCTGTAACTGTGCGAAGACTGGTAACCGAGGTGGGTGGCACGTAAATTTTCGGGGGCGGCATCACCCGGTCCCCAACGGGCATGGCGAACGCTCCGCCGGTAGCCACCCCTGGTCTATCGGCGGGCGAGCAGTCCCGCAGGTTTCAGCGCATCGACTATGTTTCGCTGCACCGGCGGTCAGCGCGGGTTGGGGGTGCGCCACAGTCGCGGGGTGTCGCCGTCTTCGGTGTTGGCGAGGGCCCGGATTCCGTCGGCGTCCTGGGCGAGGATGTCCGCGAAGTGCTGTCTGTGGGTGTCGTCGAGGCCGTCGGGCAGGTTCGCACCGTCGGTGACGGATGTCGCGGCGCCGTCGAGATAGCGCGCGATGCGCAAGAGCAGAGGACGCGGGGTCGGGACGAAGAAAGCATTGGCGTCGGCGGTGATCATACCGAGAGTCGACAGTAGCGACAGGCCTGCGAGGGCTTCTTTGTCGTCGAGGTTGACGTGCGCGACTTTCAAGGCTTCGGCCAGCGCCGCGGTGGTCAGACCGACGGCAGCGACGGGCATGGAGATGCTGCGTTCGAATTCGATCAGGTCGGCGCCGGGGGCTTCGTCGTAGAGTGACACCGCGAGGGACTGTGCGAACGCGAGGAGGCGTTCGTCGGTGAAGTCACGCTGTGCGGTCTGGCGGGTGACTCTCATCAGGGTCGCGTATTCGGTGAGTTTGTCGTCGAGGATTTTCCGGGCTTCGGTGTCGGTGATCGTGAGCCCGAGATCGAGGAGTGCGGCCCGAAGTTCGGTGGATCGGGTGTGGAGCCAGGTGGGCCGGGGACTCATCGCTGCTCCTGTGAGGGTGTGGCTTTAATTGTTCTGGTGAGTTTAGATCGGCCGAGCTGTGGGAGGGACGTGACCGTGGTAAGTCGCAGGCAGTGGTAGATCAGTGGAACTGTGTGCGCTACATTCGTTTTCCGCGTCGTCTCTAGTTCCGAGACGGTGACGGATGGGGTTCTCCGGGAGGTCGTCACACACGTCCGGTGGGCCGATCCCTGATCGTGCGCCCGACTCTCCCAGGTCGGGTGTACTCGGCCCGCCTGGCTGGTACTGACGACCGTCCGGGCGGGTCACCACGGAGCGGGAGTTGGCGAACGGTCATCGACGTCAGCGGCGAATTCTGGTGCATGCGGACTTCGCGCCACAGAGAAAGCCAATACACCGAGTGCGACGGTACTGTGAAGGCCTCTGGCTTGTTCGGGAGTAGGAGAGAAAAATGTGTGCTGCCGCCAAAGTTGCCTCGTCGGTGATGCAAGTAGCCAACCTGGATCGGTCGGTGAGCTACTACTGCGACGTATTTTCCTGCCGTGTCGCCTTGCGTGAACGCGAGGCGGCGCTCCTTCTGACGCCGGATGATTTCCAGATCTACATGTATGTCCAACAGGGCGCATCGCGGCGCAACATGAGCAACATCGGCGTCCACTACGTCATGTGGTCCGCTGATACCGAAGAAGAATTGGCGCGGATCAGTGAACGACTACGCGCATACGATGCCTCTACCTTCACCCAGGTAGTCGGTGGAGTGACTTTCGTCGATGGCTGCGACCCTGACGGTATACGTGTCATCGTCGCCTACCCGGGCCCAGAGAAACTACCCCGAGAGCTGATCGCACAACGATTCCACGGATGACGTGCTCAACGCACCGCAGGTAGCGGTGCGTTGGACACGTCAGTCCTCGCTGCTCACACGGTCACCGATCCACTCCAGGAGGTCGGGATCGGATGAGGTCAGACGCTCAACTTCCTCGCCCCCGTCGCAGCGCCGTAGTGAGACCGTGATCGATGTGGAGGTGCGCCGTAGAACACGCCACGTCGCTCCCGAATCCGACCACCGCGAAAGAGTTTCCACCGGTGGGTCTTCCGTCATGTCGGCTCCGCTCAGGTATTGGCCCAGCTGTCCGGTCCGAAGACCTCGTAGTGGATATTCTGCGGCGGGACGTCCCGTTCGAGCAACGATGCGCGCATCGCCAACATGAACGGCATCGGCCCGCAGAGGAAGGCTTGGGTATCGGGCTCCACTGCAATGTCTTGCAAATCCGCCCGTCCTTCGTGAACAGATCCGAACGCCACGTGCGTGCCGAGATCCTCGTACCAACGGTGCAGGGTTGCGGCGGGAATCTTCTCGACGAGTGTGCTGAGTTCTGCGCGGTGCGCATGATCCGCAATCGATCGGTCAGCATGAATGACTGAGACCGAACGCTCGGCGCCGGTGTCCACGAGATGATTGAGCATGCCGATCATCGGTGTGCAACCGATTCCGGCCGACGCGAGGAGCAATGGTGAGTCGTCGTCAGGCATCATCAGATCGCCGAACGGTGTGGTGACCGACAGCTCGGAACCTTCGAACGCGTTGTTGTAGAGGAAGTTCGACACCTCGCCGTCGGGAGTTCCCGAGATTCGCTTCACACTGATCCGCCAGCCCGCGCTGCTCGGCACGGAACAGAGGCTGTATTGACGTATCTGGCGAGCGCCGTCTGGAAGCACCACGCCGACCGAAAGGTACTGTCCGGGAGCGAAGGTGGGGAGAACGCTGCCGTCGAGTGAGGCGAGTGTCAGTGACACGGTATCGGCGGACTGCAATACCCGTTCGGTGATTCGAACCGTCCGCCAGACGTCACCGGTATCGACGCCGGCGAGCTGGTAGAGGCCTCGCTCCATCGTGATGAGGGTTTCGGCCATCAGCCAGTAGACCTCGTCCCATGCTGCCGCGACGTCGGGAGTGACTGCATCGCCGAGTATTTCGACGATTGCGGCGAAGAGGTGTTCGTGCACGATTGCGTACTGGTCAGGGGTGATGCCCAACGACGCGTGCTTGTGAGCGATACGAGAAAGGATGAGATCAACCTTGGCGCTGTCGGGTTCGAGCTGAAGCGTTGCGAATGCCGCGATAGCGCCCGCGAGTGCCTTCTGCTGTTCACCCTGTTTCTGGTTGCCGCGATTGAACAGATCACGTTCGAGTTCGGGGTGTGCGTCGAACATCGTGCGGTAGAACAGGGTTGTGATATCGCCGATGGCGGCGCCGACCACGGGAAGGGTGGCGCGAATGACCTCGGTTGACTGTGGGGAAAGCATGAGCTGCTCCGTTCGGTCGAAATTGACGTTGATCAGCTTGCTTCGTCGCTCCGAGTGGTGAGGCGAAGCAGAACAGTTTTGGACGGCTGCCGGATGACGTCTTCGATCGTGACCGCGTCGAGCGAGACGAAAAACGCTTCCTGCGCTTCTCGCAAAGCGCTCCGAAGGAGGCAGCCGCCGCGCAGTGGGCACGGTTTGTCGCCTTCGCAGTCGACGACTTCACCCGACCCTTCGAGGCGTCTGGCCAGCCAGCCGATGGTGGCGGTGCGGCCGAGTTCGGTGATGGAAAGCCCACCGCCGCGACCACGCCTGGTTGTGACGATGCCCAACTCGCCGAGCCGCGTAACCACCTTGGTGGCATGGGAGTACGACACGTTGAGCTGCTGCGCAATTACCCGGGTACTGGGGGAGGCATCGGCGTCGAGTACGGCCAACCGCATGACGACGCGCAATCCCAGATCGGTGAACTGCGTCAGCTGCATGACCCGAACCTACATAATTCGCATCTGAGATGACTATTTATGTGAGGGGGATCTCAAACGAAGGCCCAACGCACCACGTCGACATGGTCGAGAACGCTGTGAAGCGGCACCGACCGTGCATAATTGGTTCGTTGCCGAAAGGTCGAGTCGAGCACATCGTCCCGTAGTGCACTCTCAGAGGGCGGAGGTAAAACCGTACCGTCGACGCATTTCCTTGAGGTTGGCGACGTCGTTTGTGCTGAAACTCGTTGCAGTTGACCATTGCACCGCTTGCTCGTAGTCCTCTCGCCACTGGTCGATCTCACGGGCGGTGAGGCGAGTGACGGTCGGTTTCTGTCCCCCGGCTACGGGTTCGAATTGTGCTAGAAACACGGCGAGCAATGCGGCTTCGCGCCGACATCTGCTCGTCATGGCGCCACCGTCTTAACGCTGATTGCGGCCGTACGGAACGGTGCTGCAATGATCCCGCAAGCATCGATCGGATCTCCGTGAGACAGCTCGATGCGTCGAACGCAACGACGAACAAATAATGTACAGGGACTTTCGTTCCGGAAAAGCGCTGTGCTACATAGTTTCATTGCAGGTGGAGCTCCATTCGGCCCCGACCTCATGAAGAACGAACAACTTTCAAGTAACTTACCGTAACAGTACAATCCGGATTTTCGCTAACCTCAAGCTATCGACGGTTCGCTCACCGTACATCGCACCCAAACGGCAACTGTCGACGGTGTAACGGGTATGGGGGACTCGATCTGGAATCGGTCTGCCGCCGAAGACCGTCGTACACTTTTGCGTCGAGCGACTTATCCACAGTCGAGCTCGAGATCGCACGTGTAGGCATCGGCCCCATGTTGCACGGTTCGGTCCGTCGCGCGCTGTCCACAAGGGATCGGCAGGCACAGGCTTTTAGATATGAAACCACTCCCGACCAGGAGCGCTGTGCCGGGTCCAGTACAGCCGAGGGTGGTCGGTGAGAATCTGTATGCCCGACCGGATGATGAAGACCATCAGAAACAGATTAAGAAATTGCTGCGCACCCAACCATGTGGGAAGGGCAGACGTTTCCCCTGGGCTGACCTCGCGACTCCGCGGTGCTGTTCGACGAACACCTGCACCGACGACAACCCACGTAAGTGCTGTGCCGCAGCCACCGCCGCGATCAGGACGGCGAATCCGATCAGGAGCAGCCAGGGCAGGTTGAACCACTTTGCTGTGGCCGATGCGCATACGAGGTGCGATGCCGGCGGCATACGGCACCGAACCTGCCCACGTGACAGGGTTGACGACGTCTGCGACCGGGGCACAATTGTGTGCGGAATCTTTATGCCACAGTAGTTTCCGCGTGCCATGGGTCCGCTCTCGGTAGTGCAGGCGGATCGGTGGAGTCGACCATCGGTCACATCCAAACGCTGTAAGCGACACCGGCGAGAGGTCGGTGCGCAAAAAATGTTCGATGACCTGACCCTGCTCACCACTATTAGCCGCAAAGTCCGCTTACATGATTTTTTGACTACCGGGACGTATCTCGGAGCGTATATGCGGACACGTCGGGAACAAGCCATTCCCCGCCGACTTCCTCGATCGGGAGAACATCGAGGACGATGTCCGGATCCAACGGTATTGCTCCCAAGATCCGGTGAACCCGCGTGTCTGCACCAGGAGGTGATGGGTTGCGCTCGTCCCACCTGATCGAGACCCCCGCTGCAAGGAGAGCATCCTGATCGACAACCACCACTACCAGTGGAAGTCGAAGGTCCCCGTACACTGTCGCGAGAACATGCTCGAGATCCCCTGCAGTGGCAGCGTGGACGAAGCCAACCTGATCGAGAGTCTTTGCGCGGGTTGATCCTTCATATTCTCCGAATCGTTGAGCGCCCTCCCAGTCATCAGCAAGGGCTACGTGAAAAATGCATTCGTTCATCGGAAACCTTTCATCGAAATGGTCCGGGTATCAGTGAAGACATGCGGACAACAACGCGAACAGGGAAATGATCACGCTGATCAACAACACAACCTTCACCAACTCGAAAGCGATGTACACCAGATGTATCTTCGAACGCGGTAGGTCTTCTCCGGCGAGGATTCGGTCGGAGCGTTTACCCAGGAGTGGCCGGATCGCCGCAACCTGAACAATGAGCACCATCGCGGCCAGCACGAAGAACGTCAACGCGGGTGTGTCAGGTTTCGCGACGATGCAGGATGCCGCCAGTACCAGTGTCAGAACCAACTCCACGGCGTTCAGTGCGGTGAAGACCTTTCGGCCGATCCCGAGCCCGATGGCCAGGCTCACTCCTGGAGCGCGAAACTTGATCGGTGCTTCCAGGAAGGAAATCGCAGCGACCATCCCGAGCCAAAAGACCGGCAAGATTAATTGCGCGTAGCGTGCCGCTTCGGTCATAGGTCATCGGCCTCACTGGACGGGATCGAGTTCGGTCCTTCCACTGCGGCTGTGGAAATCTTCCTTCTAGCTGCATGTTCTTCGGTCCTCATCCGTTCGACCATGTGCGGGTAATGCAGTTCGAACGCGGGACGCTCGGAGCGGATCCGAGGCAGTTCGGTGAAGTTGTGCCGCGGCGGCGGACAGCTCGTTGCCCATTCGAGCGAATTTCCGTAGCCCCACGGATCGTCGACCGTCACGACCTCTCCGTAGCGGTACGAGGTGAACACGTTCCACACGAACGGCAGCAGTGACGCTCCGAGAACAAACGAACCGATCGTCGAGATCGAGTTAAGCGTGGTGAATCCGTCCGAGGGTAAGTAGTCGGCATATCGCCGCGGCATGCCTTCGGCGCCGAGCCAATGTTGAACCAGAAAGGTCGTATGGAAACCGACGAAAGTCGTCCAGAAATGCCACCTACCGAGTCGTTCGTTCATGAATCGTCCGGTGATCTTCGGGAACCAGAAATAGATCCCGGCGTATGTGGCGAAGACGATGGTCCCGAAGAGAACGTAGTGGAAGTGCGCGACGAGGAAATACGAATCGGTGACGTGGAAGTCGAGGGGCGGGCTCGCCAGTATCACCCCCGACAGACCGCCGAAGAGGAAAGTGATCAGAAAGCCGATCGAGAACAGCATCGGCGACTCGAAGGTCAGTTGTCCTTTCCACATCGTTCCGATCCAGTTGAAGAATTTGACCCCGGTGGGTATGGCAATGAGAAAACTCATCATCGAAAAGAACGGCAGCAGAACGGCTCCCGTGGCAAACATGTGATGTGCCCACACTGCCGCCGACAGCGCAGAGATGGCGATCGTCGCGTAGACGAGTCCGGCGTAGCCGAAGATCGGCTTGCGGGAGAAGACGGGAAATATCTCCGAGACGATACCGAAGAACGGTATGGCCACGATGTACACCTCGGGATGTCCGAAGAACCAGAACAGATGTTGCCACAGGATCGCACCACCTGTGGCGGGATCGAAGAGGTGTCCACCGAGGTGTCGGTCCACGAGCAGTCCCATCAGCGCTGCGGTGAGTATGGGAAAAGCCAACAACACCAGGATCATGGTGATGAAGACATTCCACGTGAAGATGGGCATCCGAAACATCGTCATCCCGGGCGCACGCAGACAGATCACGGTGGTGATCATGTTGACCCCGCCCAAGATGGTCCCGACGCCGGCCAGTGCGAGTCCCATGATCCACAGATCTCCGCCGACACCCGGTGAATGCAGTGCACTGGTCAGCGGGGTATATCCCGTCCACCCGAAGTCCGCGGCCCCGCCCGGGGTGAGGAATCCGGATACGGTGATGAGCGCACCGAACAGGTACAGCCAGTAGCTGAGCGCGTTCAGTCGCGGGAACGCGACATCCGGTGCACCGATCTGCAGGGGAAGTATGTAGTTCGCGAAACCGAACACGATCGGAGTCGCATACAGCAGCAACATGATCGTGCCATGCATGGTGAAGAGCTGGTTGTACTGCTCGTTCGAGAGGAACTGAAGACCGGGCACGGCGAGTTCGGTCCGGATCAACAAGGCCATCAATCCGCCCAACATGAAGAAGGCGAACGAGGTGACCAGATACATCACGCCCAGCTTTTTGGGATCGGTCGTGGTGGCAGCGGAATAGAAGAACGATCCCTTAAACCCCCGGCGTTTCGGGTAGGGCCGCGAAGGCAGGAGTTCTGTCACAACGGGAGTCATTGCCGTTCTTCCCGCGCGGGGGATGGCGGTCCGATATTCGGATGATTCGAGTGCGGATAACCGCCTACCAGCTCCGTATCGACGCCTACGCGACCGAGATTCATGGATCCCCCCGGTGATCCCACTATCTCGGCCGCTCCGGGTAGCAGTCGATGGAAGAAGTGGGCGTTGTCGTCGATGAACTCTTCCCAGCGGGCGGGGACGTCGGATTCGTACGAGATGGCCTCGACCGGGCAGACCGGTTCGCACGCACCGCAGTCGATGCATTCGTCGGGGTGGATGTAGAGCGACCGTGCCCCTTCGTAGATGCAGTCGACCGGACATTCCTCGACGCATCCTCGGTCCATCACGTCGATACATGGTGCAGCGATCACGTACGTCATGAGTGGCCTCCAGGACACTGCCTATTTTCGAGGACATCTTTCCTCTAAAGTCTTACAGTATGGCGATACGAAAGGGAACAGGGTCGGCACGCGCCGGTACTCATGCGGTACTGGCGTCACGGCGGCGTGTCCAACTGCTGGACGCCCTGCGGGCCGGCGCGGAATCGATGACCGCCGCCGAACTGGCGGATTTGTGCGATCTGCATGTGACCACGGTTCGGTTCCACCTGAACGCGTTGATCGAGGTCGGTCTGATCGCGAAGGAGACCGAACACAACGTCACCCGTGGGCGTCCACGTCAGCTCTACCGGGCACAGAATGCACTCGGCTCGGGAGTCGGTGCTACCTCCGGATACGAAAAGTTGGCTCACGTTCTGGCGGCCCACTTCGCACGCCAGAGCGACGGCACCCCGGAGAACCTCGCCGAGGCTGCGGGCAGACAGTGGGCACTCGATGAACTCGGCGCAACCTCCGGAGCCGACCGGCCGACAGAAGAAGCGGCGCTCGTCGTCACCACCTTGTTCGCGGAGATGGGGTTCGATCCGGAACTCGAAACCTCGAATACCGAAACCCGTATCCGATTGCACGCCTGTCCGTTCGAGAGCGTCGCCCGACAAAGTCCCGGCGTTGTCTGCTCCTTGCACCTGGGCTTGATACGCGGGGTCCTGACGCGACTCGGCGCACGTCAGATCGAGAGCTCGCTCACCCCCTGGGATACCCCGCGTACGTGCCTCGCGCAACTGGAGCGGCAATGACACACAGGACCGTGTATATCGACGTTGCTGTCGCGCAGTCGCATTCCCTTCCCCGCCCGTTGTGGGACCGCTGATGTGCACGCACGATCGAACGTATTCGCCGTTTCGGCGGACCGCACCGAGACATGAACAGCTGGAAACTTCCTCACGGCAAGGGATTACATCCCATGAGCATCTATCGCATCATCTGGTGGGTCGCCGCAGCGATCCTTACCGCTTCAGGAGGGATCGTCGCAGCCGCCACCGTCCCTACCGACATTCTGGTATCGGCGGTGATTGCCGCAGTATTGATCGGAGGGGGTTCACCCTGGTTGCGACCGATCACGCTTCGCACTACTCCACCGCCCCGAACTCTCCTGACGATTGCGCTACGAGACGGCGCTACGTGGGCGGCAGTCGTGATCACTGTCATCGGATTGATCGCGCTCTCCGGCGCTGCTGCCTTACCGTTGATACTGCTGATGACCCTCACCTCGGCTCCGATGTGTCGCTACATCGGCGGCAGAGTCGAGTTCACACAGGCACTACCATGCTCGCCGAAAAGTCCCCTGATACGCACCAGCACCGTCGATGTGCCGCTTCTTCCGCTGCCGGACTGCAGCCAACTCTCGGACGAAGCCCTGTGCCGATGTTGGCGCATGAGCTGGCCCGCTCTGCAGAACGGCCCCTCGCCATCGCCGTCGACGACGGACGCGCTGCACCTCGCGCGTACCCGCGAGCGTTACCTCGACGAAATCGAACGTCGCGATCCTCGAGGATTCGCCCGATGGCTCAGCAGCGGTGCTCGTGCCGGTAGTGACCCCGCGAAGTTCCTCACCACACGAGATCATCCCCAGCCCCCGACACCGCAACCCTGATGGAAAGCCCTGCACGATACCGAAACCGCCAACTGATCCCGCGCGGACATCGATCACGGCTGAATCAGTGCCGCACAAACACATATATGGACCCACAGTAGAAACCCACTCCGGAACCTCGTAGCCGCCGAGTCGAGAACGACGTGAACCCCCTCGCAGGCACCGGACAAATGCACAGAAAGCGAACATCGTGGAAAAGATGTCTTTGACAGCGCTAGCGCGCCAACTCGCCGACAAGGCGGAAAACTCGAAGAGCGGCCGGAGCGCTCGTACCGTGTACGGCGGCCATGAGCACGTCCTGCGTCAAACCGTCATCGCGCTGGCTGCGGGACAAAGGCTCGACGAGCACGAGAACCCCGGGGAAGCGACCGTCTACGTGCTCACCGGTCGGGTACGCCTGTGTGCAGCCGAAAACGCGTGGGAGGGATCGTCCGGCGATCTGTTGATCGTCCCGAATGCTCGGCATTCTCTCGAAGCGTTGGAGTCCTCGAGCGTACTGCTGACCGTCGCCAAAACAATCTGACAGTATCGACGGCCTTCTGCGGCCATTGATTCGACCGTTATTCCTTCTGTTTCGTTGTCGATCACGATCGAGTTGCCGAACTGTGCCCTGCTCTTTCTCTGGGTGCTGGTCTGCGGCGCTGTCTCGTGTCGATGACAACCGACCTGTGAGGTAAGTGCATTGAACCGATTCGAGTCCAACGAGTCGATCGCCCCTGTGTCCTCGGAGTCCATGGCCGGCGGCATGTCCGGCCCGTTGAACTCTGCCCTGCTTGATGCGCTGAAACAGCGCGTTGTCATCGGCGACGGAGCGA
>NZ_JARVSY010000037.1:0-57609 GCF_030208925.1 Rhodococcus sp. MEB032 | reverse complement strand
CGCCGAACTCTTCGACTGACCGGGCAACCCTTGACTTGGATAAGTAGTGTCCGAGTATACTTGGACACTACTTATCCGAGTAAAGGAGAAAAACATGAAGATCGTCATTTTCGGAAGCGGACTCATCGGAAGCCAGGTCGCCGCCAAGCTCGCTGACGCCGGGCACGACGTGAAGGCGCTCGGTCGCGGCGACGGGATCGACATCACCACCGGCGCAGGTATCGCCGAGGCAGTCGAGGGTGCCGACGTCGTCGTGGATCTGACCAATTCCCCGTCATGGTCGGACGACGACGTCTTGGCCTTCTTCCGCGACGGAACCGGCCACATCCTCGCCGCGGAGGAGAAGGCAGGCGTCGGGCACCACGTCATCCTGTCCATCGTGGGTGCCGATCGACTGCCCGATTCCGGGTACATGCGAGCCAAGGTCGCCCAGGAAGACCTGGTCAAAGCGGGCCCGACCCCCTACACGATCGTCCGATCGACCCAATTCTTCGAGTTCGTCGCCGGAATCGCCGACGCGGGAACCACCGACGGCGCCGTCCACGCAACGCCGGGACATCTGCAACCCATCGCGTCTCGAGACGTCGTGTCCCACGTCGCCGAGGTAGTGACCGGCGCGCCGCAAAACGGCACGGTCGAGATTGCCGGACCCGAACCGCTGGGCATCGACGAACTGGTCCGGCGCTTGTTCCTCGTCACCGGCGACAAGCGTTCGGTTATCTCCGATCCCGAAGCCGGCTACTTCGGCGCGAAACTCGACAACTCGGCGCTGACCCCGACACCCGGTGCAGATGCATGGATCGCGCCGACAACATACGACGCGTGGCTTGCCGAGAAGGCCTGACGTCGACAACTCGAGCGACGTCCGGCCCGCACCGCTTTCCGCGGCGTCGATAGAGTCCAATCATGAAGCTTTCCGGAGGCGTGGAGTGGTCACTCCACTGCTGCGTGGTTCTGAGCCAGTCCGAAGGGCCGGTACCCACAGCCAGACTCGCCGAACTTCACGGGGTGTCGAAGACATACCTGGCGAAGCATCTGCGAGCGCTCGCGCACGCCGGTCTGGTCAATCCGACCGAGGGCCGAGACGGCGGGTACGTTCTCACCCGGGCTCCCGAGAAGATCACCGTTCTCGACGTCGTACAAGCCGTTGACGGCACCGAACCTGCGTTCCGGTGCACGGAGATTCGACAGCAAGGAATCCTCGCCGCCCCACCGGAACAGTGCCGTTCCGCCTGCGGAATCGCCAAGGTCATGGCCGACGCCGAAAAAGCCTGGCGCGCATCACTGTCGGGGGTCACTATTGCAGATCTTGCTGCAACCCTGGACCTTCCGGCACTCAGAAAGATCCTGACCACACCGATCACACCCTAGAGCAGCCCACACCCCACGAGACGGCAATCCATCGTTCAACTATCGGGTACCTTGTTCGGGGATCAAATCTTGACGAAGAATCTTCCGGGAATTTTCGCAAGATCTCGGAGGGGGTTTCATGGGAGTCAGTGGCGCTGCGGGGTTGGGGCAGAACATTCGTCAAACAACGGGACTGTTGAGTCGCTGGTGGTCTCTTGCGTACGACGGCGAATGGTTCCCGAGGTTCCTGGCTGCTCGATCGATGTTGGGGACAGCCAGGGTGGTCGTCACCTTTTGGTGTGCTGTGTTCGTGGCACTCGCCGTACTGGCTCAATTCGTGAAGGGTGGCGCAACCGAGCTCCCTGAACGGCTCGCGGCGGGCGCAGCATGCATGATCGCGCTCTACTGCATGATTCGCTGGTCACTCGGTCGGTCTTGGCCGAGTCACCATCAATCCGTTCGTTTCGTTTCGCTCACCAATATCTGCTTGTCCTTGATACTTCTCGCCGGAATCCATTCGAGCTTCCTGGCATTGACCGGCACCGTTCTGTTCGTGGTCGTCGCGAACTATTCGTCGGTATTCCACAGCCCTCGAATAGTCACCGCACAGATCACCGGTGCGCTGTTCGTCGTTGCGCTACTGACAATTCGAGCTGTAACCGATCCGGATACCGACTCTTCGCTGTCGGTGTCCACTGGATTCGTCATCGGGTGTGTTATCGCTTCAGCCTCGATGACCGTGCATTTCCTCGTCCTGTATTTGACCGACGACGCACGACACTCTTGGCGTGATCCACTCACCGCTGCCCTGAATCGACGTGGGCTGCACAATGTCTGGCAACAGTTGTTCGGTGTCGGCGAACTCCAAGGACACGTAGTCCTTGCGGTGGTGATCGATGTCGATTCGTTCAAGAGCGTCAACGACAAACTGGGTCACGCGGAAGGCGATCGGATGCTGGTGACAGTCGGCCGGCGCCTGAACTCGGTGGTCGGAGAGGTCGGGCTGGTGGCGCGGACTGGCGGCGACGAGTTCGTGATTCTCATGCCCGTGGAGCCACGTCGCATCGAACAAACCGTGGTGGACATTCACAATTCGATATCGCGGCCCGCCGGCCGGCAGTCGATTTCCGTGAGCGTCGGAGCCAGCGTGTGGCTGTCCTCGACAATCCCGGACGCTTCGGGAACCATCGATCGGATTCTTGCCGACGCCGACAACGCGATGTATCGGGCGAAACGACGAGGTGGAGACCAGGTAGCTTGGGCAGTAACGCATCTGAGCTGAATCGACACGATTACCTGTCGATCGAATTCAGAGCGCCGCTTCGCTGTCGTTCGCCGGATCCAGCTGATCCTGGGTTGCCGCCCAACTCGCCAGGAGTTTGAGTGCGTCAGCCGTGGGCGTCCCCGGCGCCGCGGTGTAGACCAGCAGTGTCAGCCCGGGATTGGACGGCAGTTCCATCGCCTCGAAGTTCAGCTCCAGGTCGCCGACGACGGGGTGACGAACCTTCTTGAATCCCGTCCGATGAAAGCGCACATTGTGTTTCGCCCACCGGGTGCGGAATACCTCACTGCGAGTGGCAAGTTCACCGATGAGCTCGGTCAGCGCCCTGTCATGGGGATTGCGCCCCGCTTCCGAGCGGAGCATCGCGGCGATGTCGTCTGCCGCGCGCTCCCAATCCACGAAGAAGTCCTGCGATGCCGGGTCCAGGTACACGAAGCGGGCGTTGTTCGCCGGCCTACGTGGATCGGCCAACACCGGCGAATACAACGCGCGCGCCATACGATTGGCCGCCAGCATGTCGTGCCTGGCATTACGTACCCACGCCGGTGCGTCGGTGATGGCGTCGAGTATCTGCTGAATCGCCGGGCTCACGCCCTTGGGGGCGGGACGCTTTCTACTCGGTGCGCCTGCACTGGCGGCCTTCGCGAGGTCGTACAAATGGGCAGTTTCGGCTTCGTCGAGTTGCAGTGCTCGGGAAAGACTTTCGAGCACCGAGTCCGACGCTCCCGCCAAATTTCCGCGTTCCATGCGCACGTAGTAGTCGATGCTCACACCGGCGAGCAGAGCGACTTCCTCACGGCGCAACCCCTTGACGCGACGGTTTCCGCCGTAAGCCGGGAGCCCTGCCTGCTCGGGTGTGATGCGAGCACGACGGGAGCTGAGGAATTCGCGGATCTCGGCTCGGTTGTCCATGCAGTTCACGTTACTCGAGCGGCGAAGACCGAGGGAGGTACTGCCGTTACCTGGAACAACAGACACTCCCGCGCCCGCGAGGCGCGGCGTTGACTGATAGCAGTCGACCGGTCCACGCCGAAACGTCGACTTCGAAGCACGCGACACCAGAAGCAAGAGGGGACACCATGCGAGCAACCATCATGTACGGCGCCGGAGACGTTCGAGTCGAAACCGTGCCCGATCCGGCACTGCAGCAGCCGGCGGACGCGATCGTACGGGTCGTCAGGGCGTGCGTTTGCGGCTCTGACCTGCACCCTTACCACAACATGCCGGCCACGCCCGGTGGTTCCCCGATGGGCCACGAATTTGTCGGAGTGGTCGAAGAGACCGGTCGCGAGGTGTCCACGTTGAAGAAGGGCGACTTCGTCATCGCCCCCTTCGCCTGGTCCGACGGGACGTGCGACTTCTGCCGCGAAGGCTTGCAGACGTCTTGCCGACACGGTGGATTCTGGGCCGGAAACGGGATCGGAGGCGGTCAGGCAGAGGCCATCCGAGTGCCGTTGGCAGACGGCACCCTGGTCAAGGCGCCGGTCGGTGAGGATTCCGAACTCCTACCGTCACTGCTCACACTCTCCGACGTCTTCGGCACCGGCTATCACGCGGCGGTCAAGGGTGGCGTCAACCAACGCACTACGGTCACGGTCATCGGTGATGGAGCCGTGGGGCTGATGGCAGTGCTCTCCGCCAAACGCCTCGGCGCCGAGCGCATCATCCTCATGGGGCGCCACAAGACCCGCACGGATCTCGGTCTCGAGTTCGGAGCCACCGACGTGGTTGCCGAACGTGGAGACGAGGGCATCGAGAAAGTCCGCGAACTGACCGGAGGCGACGGCACTCATGTCGTCCTCGAAGCGGTAGGTCACATGCCTGCCTACGAGCAGTCGCTCGGAGTTGTCCGACCGGGCGGCGTCATCAGCCGAGTCGGGGTACCACAATACGAAGAAGCTCCAATCGGATTCGGGACACTCTTCGGACCCAACATCACACTCACCGGTGGACCGGCCCCGGTGCGCGCGTACATCGAAGAGCTGATGCCGGATGTGCTCGATGGAAAGATCGAGCCGGGCAAGGTCTTCGACCACACCGTCGGACTCGACGACGTAGCGGAAGGCTACCGAGCCATGGACTCCCGTGAATCGTTGAAGGTCCTCGTCCGCCCGTAGTCCACCACTTGCGAAAGTCCACCACTTGCGAAGAAGAAGCGCGTGACCCACACTGCCAACCGTCCCGTTGCCGGTCGCATCAATTCCACCGCGATCCTGGCGATCATTCTGATCAGCTATTTCATGATCCTGCTCGACAATTCGATCATCTTCACCGGGCTACCCAGCATCCAAAGCAGCATGGGTTACTCGGCAACCGGGTTGTCCTGGGTCCAGGACGCCTACACCCTGGTGTTCGGCGGGCTTCTCCTGCTGGGTGCTCGTCTCGGGGACATCTTCGGCCGTCGTCGCGTATTCGTGGCCGGTCTCGCGATTTTCGCGATTGCGTCGTTTCTCGTCGGGGTCGCGCCGAACGGTTGGTGGCTCATCGCAGCGCGCGCTCTCCAAGGCGTCGGAGCCGCAGTGGTGGCCCCGGCGTCGCTGTCACTGCTGACCGCCAGCTTCCCGCCCGGCCCGGAGCGAACGCGCGCTGTTGCCTGGTACGGCGCTGCTGCGGGAATAGGCGCCAGCCTCGGACTCGTGATCGGCGGCGCCCTTGCCGACTGGGTGTCTTGGCGCGCAGGCTTTTTCATCAACGTTCCGATCGGTATCGCGATGATCGCTCTCGCTCCCCGGTTCATTCCGGAAACCGAGCCCCACTCCGGACGTTTCGATGTGGCCGGCGCTGTTCTCGCCACACTCGGGATGACCGCGATCGTCTTCGGCACCGTCAACTCGGCCGAAGCGGGGTGGACCTCACCGATCACCGTTGCGACACTGGCGGCCGGGGCGATACTACTGACCTTGCTCTTCCTCAACGAAGCGAGAGCGGAGCAGCCGATCATGCCACTGAGGTTGTTCCGTAGCCGGGAGCGATCCGGGGCGTACGCCGCCCGAATGCTCTATCTGGGTGCCATGATCGGATTCTTCTACTTCACGACTCAGCTACTCCAAGGCGTCATGGGCTTCAGCGCGTTCCAAGCAGGCATCGCCTTCTTCCCGATGACGATCGTCAATTTTGCTGTGGCGATGCTTATTCCGCGACTGACACCGCGATTCGGAAATTCCGCAATTCTGTCGGTTGGCATTGCCGTCACCCTAGCCGGGATGGCGTGGCTCAGTCTGGTCCATCCCGGCAGCACGTACCTCACCGCGATAGCACTTCCGATGATCTTGATCGGCGCCGGACAGGGGTTGGCTTTCGCCCCACTGACTTCTGCTGGCATCTCCGGGGTACAGGCCGAATATGCCGGTGCTGCATCAGGATTGGTCAACACTGCACATCAACTGGGCAGTGCCCTCGGACTCGGCATCCTCGTCGCAGTCTCCGCGGGCGCCGGATCCTCTGCCGACGACGCTACAACGGCACTCACCGATCACGTATCAACGGCTCTCACCGCAGGCACCGCCCTGCTCGCCGCTTGTCTCGTCATCGTCCTCGCACTGATCGTCCCGGCTACGAGAACGCGAAGTACCGCAAAGCAATTCGACCAGGAGAAAGGAAGCCGAGATGTCGCACTCGTGGACCGAGGCTGAACTGACCAAGATCGGCGACGCCGAGGAGTTGCAGGTCTCCTCGTACCGCCGAGACGGAACCGCAAGGCCGTACGTCACGATTTGGGTTGTCCGTACCGACAACCAACTGTACGTTCGCTCGGCCTACGGAACCGACAACCCGTGGTTCGTCCGAGCAACGGCAAGTGGAACGGGCCGAATCCGAGCAGGAGGAATCGAGCGGGACGTGGCGTTCGAGTCCGCCGCACCGGATGCCCACTCGTCGATCGACTCCGCCTATCACACCAAGTACGACCGCTACGGCCCGCAGATCGTCGGCTCCGTCACCGGCCGCGCCGCCGCACCCAACACCATTCGACTTGTTCCGCTGACGCAGAACTGAACCGCCCCTTTCGATTCCGAGGAGACCTCATGGAAATCTTGAAGCCCCAGCCCACCAGCAAAGCACCCAGCGACTGGTTCACCGGCGACGTCTGGTGGGACGTCATCTACGCCGGACAGGAGCCGTCGAGGATGCGCGCCAACATGGTTCGCTTTGCACCGTGCGCGCGAACCGACTGGCATTCCCACGCCCTCGGACAGACCCTCCACATCGTCTCCGGGACCGCGCTGGTTCAAGCTCGCGGCGGCGAGATCGTCGAAGTTCATCCGGGCGAGACCATCTATACCCCGGCAGGAGAGGAACACTGGCACGGCGCAGCACCCGACCGTTTCATGACCCACCTTGCGCTGTGGGAAGGACCCGGCGGCGGAAGCACCGAAACTACATGGGGCGACAAAGTCACCGATGAGGAATACGGTGGTCCCCGCGCCAGACGTCGTTGAGACCGGACACCTCTCAGATACGGCGCATCACGGAAACAACTTTGCCCAGGATGACCGCGCGATCGCCGTCGATGACGCTGTACGCGGGATTGCGAGGCTCGAGGTACACGTGACCGTCGCGACGCCGGAGCACCTTCACCGTGGCCTCGCCGTCGATCATCGCGGCGACGATCTCACCGGAATGAGCTTCGTCCTGGCGGCGCACCACGACGACGTCACCGTCACAGATCGCTGCGTCGACCATCGACTCACCACGCACCCGAAGTCCGAACACCGTGCCGGAGCCGACGAGCTCACGAGGAAGCGCAAGCACCTCGTCGGCGTGCTCCTCCGCGAGGATCGGCGCGCCGGCCGCGATGTCACCGACGACCGGAACCGTCACCGTATTCGACGACGACTGTTCCTTCGCGCCTACGAGGAACGGCCGCACGTCCAACTGCCGAGCCATGGCCGCTCCCCTACGGAGGAAGCCCTTCTCCTCGAGACTCTTGAGGTGCTTGGACACCGTCGACGTCGAGCGCAGACCAACCGCGTCTCCGATCTGCCGCGTGCTCGGCGTGCACCCGTTGGCAGCCACGAGATCCCGGATGGTCATCAGAATCTGCTGCTGGCGGAGCGGCAGGGAGGAGGCGTCGAGGCCACCGAACATGTCGAGATCGTCGTAATCGGTCACGATGAGAATCGTAGTGAGGGGTCCCGACATCCAGGCCAGGCAGTCGGAGTCTGCCAGAAACGGCACAGGCAGTTTGTTTCCCGAGCGGCGCATGGCACGCTGAGCTGATGGAGCCTCTCGAACCGATGCGCCCGGTCAGTGTTGCAGTCGACACGCGGTCCAAGACTCCACTCTGGAAGATGGTGGTGCTCTATCCGGCAGTGACATCGGTGTTCATGTTTGCCGCGCTCACCACCCGAACGGGAATTGGTCTTGTCGTACTCGGACTGGCCATTTTCGTAGTCGGCGCGACCACTTACGCGATGTCGGAGCGACGGATGCTTCGGGAGAACTCAGGGGTTCGAGTTCCATACTTCGCCGGACCTCCCGTCGCCCCGCGGCACGTCGATCTACTCGCGGCAGCAGGGATGCCCCTGCTTACGAGTGGAGCTGTGTTGACCGTGCGAGCGTCCGAAGCAGCGCGCCCCTGGGTCTTCATATCGGTGTTCGTGATAGCGATGGTCCTGGCAATAACTGTCCCGATGGTTGTGCATAACGCGCGGGTCAAGCGGACAGAATCAGCCTGAGCAGTCACGCCATACCGACATCTTGCAGCGTCACGTTCACCCTTCCCAGACGTCGGACCGACGTCTGGGTGGTACGACCGGTCCATCCCCCGGTGGAGCCGACTATGCGCTGGCGACCTTGCTATCAGGCACGACAGCAATATCGACCTTGCTGAACTGCAGCACACCGTCTTCGATCTCGGCGTCGTGCATCAGCTTGCGGTCGCGGTAGTAATTGTTGACCACTTTCCACGCACCGCGGGCACCCTGACGCGGCATCTCTCCGTCGCCGCGCTGGATGTAGCCCGAGGTCAGGGCTCCGCCCATGAGAGATTCTTCGGCGAAGTCCTCAGGTTCGGCGTGAACCTCGAAAGTCGTGTAGTCGCGCTTACGCATGATCTTGAGTACGCGACACAGATAGGACGCGGCCAGGTCGGCCTTGAGCGTCCAGGATGCGTTGGTGTAGCCGAGGATCATCAGGAAGTTCGGGATGTCGGAGTAGAGCACGCTCTTGTAGGCGACCGTCTCGTTGAGCTTGACGGGCTCGCCGTCGATGCTCATGGTCGCCCCGCCCAGGATCTGTACGTTCAAGCCGGTCGCCGTGACGATGACGTCGGCCTCGATTTCGCGGCCCGACTCGGTCACGATGCCCTTCTCGGTGAACGTGGCGATACGGTCGGTGACGATGTCGGCCTTGCCACTCTTGAGCACCTTGAACAGGTCCCCGTTGGGAACCACGCACAGGCGCTGATCCCACGGGTTGTAGTTGGGGGTGAAGTGACGCAGGTCCACGTTCTTGCCGAGTTGCAAGCGGATCTGGGTGAGGAACAGCTTCTTCGCCAGCTTCGGATTGGTGCGTGAGAGCTGAAAGCTGGCGCGTTGCAGTGCGATATTGCGGGCTCGACCGATCTTGTAAGCGATCTGATCGGGAACGCGTGCAAGCTTGAGACCCTTGGCCACAGGGTCCTCGGACGGTAGCGCCTGGATCCACGTGGGCGAGCGCTGCAGCATGGTGACGTGACCGGCAGTGGGGGCCATCGACGGGATCAGCGTGATCGCGGTGGCACCGGAACCGATGACCACTACCTTCTTTCCGGTGTAATCGAGATCCTCCGGCCAGTGCTGCGGGTGCACGATCTGACCGCGGAAGTCGTCCTCACCGGGGAAGGCGGGGCGGTATCCCTTGTCGTAGTTGTAATAACCACAGGCGCCGACGAGGACGTTCGCGGTCCACGTCTCGGTCTCCCCCGTCGCCTCGACCAGGACGGTCACGGACCACTGAGCAGTCGCGCGATCGAAGTCCATTGCCACGACCTTGCGGCCGAAGTTGATGTGGTCGGTGACGCCGTATTCATTGGCGGTTTCCTCGACGTAGTCACGGATACTGGCGCCGTCTGCGAGCACTTTGGTTCCGATCCACGGACGGAAACCGAATCCGAAGGTGAGCATGTCGGAATCCGAACGGATGCCGGGATACTTGAACAGGTCCCAGGTGCCACCGATGTTCTCGCGGCGTTCGAGGATCGCGTAAGTGCTTCCGGTCTGCTCACGAATGAGGTGGCAAGCCGCGCCGATTCCGGACAAGCCAGCGCCGATGATCAGTACGTCGACATGCTGTGTCATGAGGAAACTCGTTTCGTCGGTCGTCGCGAAGCTACTTCTGGCGTCGGCAGTGACCGAGAACGATCGGCCGGTTCAGGCCGGGTTCCCTAAGGTCAGCGCCAATGAACAGGGTATGTGCAACTGACGGTAACAGTCAATATCTCGACCCGGCCGCGTACGGAACATCGAGGCGCGACGCACCGGCCTCGCGGAAACTCGATCGAGACGCCTGAATGCCTCGCGCCATTGGGGAGTCGTTCACGCCGTCGACGGAACGCCCAATGGCTCGTCTACGCGGGATACTCATCGCCCAAATATTCAGCGCCCCAGCATAATTCGAAGGTCCACGATCAGGTGTCGAACGCGCGAGTTTCCATGGGAGGACGGGCAACTGCGATATCGCCGTAACCTTCGTGCGCATCAGAGGAAAGGTCACTGCGATAGCTAACCTGCTGACGAAACCACGCTGAAAGCAACGGTTTTGGTTCCGCAGCGAAGAGAGCGGGCGGAGTGGACCTCCACCGGAGATGTAGTCGCTATGACACTCTCCAGCACAGTCACCCTGTACACCACTCATAGCGATCGAGAGTTCGCCAATGCAATCGCTGCCGGAATCAGCGCCAGGGCTTATTCCGAGCCACAAACCGCAGACATGAGCCTGTTAAGGCATCACACCAGCGATCACGGTAGAGCGCTCGTTCTCCTACCACTCGGGGGCGTCGATTGGCAGGTGAAGGAGCTCTCCGCGCTCGAGGGATCGGTCCTGGTCGGCGATCTCAGTAGCGGCAACTCCATGATTCGGGGGCTCGCAGCGGGCGCCCACGCCGTGCTCAACTCTCAACTGCCATTCGCATCCCTGCTCGATGAGCTGCAGGCCGCGATCAACCCCAACTCCGCTCGGTCTGCACACGACAAGTCCTCGCTCGTACAACGCATCCGGTTGCGCACCGAAGAATTCGCACGAATCAGCAGTCTCACCGATCGCGAGTTCGAGATCGTGGGCCTTCTCTACGGAGGCTCGAATGTCGACTCGATTGCTCGAACCGCCCACATCGCACCGACCACGGTTCGCGCCCACATCCGAAGCATCCTGCAAAAACTGGGGGTGCATTCCCAGCTGGAGGCATGCGCGATGCTCCGCCGCTCTGGTCACGACGCACGCAGACACCCACTGGAAATTCGGATCGGACGCTTCTAGCAGGAAGTGCCCCAGACACACTCGCCGAGATGGGGTGCCGCCCCTGATCGAACTCGACCTTCGAAAAGATCGTCAATTTTGACGATTCGATGACGCGCCCGGACGTCGAATATTAGGTCCTACACGACACCGAAGACACGAGTGAACATCGAAAGGTGCATTCAATCAATGGAATACACACGCACAGTGCCGCGGCATCTCGTCCACAGACATGCTGTTGCCGAGGTTTTCTTGACGGACTACCGGATCGAATCGGACTCGGCGTACCAGGTTGCTGTGCAACTCCCGGTCTCGCACCGGATATTCGACGTATCGAGCGAGCAACACGATCCGCTCGGGGTGGCAGAAGCATTTCGACAGGCAGTGGTGCTTCTGTGCCACACCCGATACGAGATTCCACTGCACTACAAGTTCCTCATGGAAACGTTCAGCTTCGAGATGCTGGACGCGCTCGACGTGCAATCAGTCGCGGAGCCGTTGAGTTTCTCGATGACAGTGGACAACCTCACTCATCGCGACGGAGCGGTTTCGGGGGTCGAAGTATCGGGGATCCTCAGCGAGGGCAACCGGCACGTCGCCAGATGCAACGCTGTTGCGCGAGGAGTCAGCCCCGAGGGATACCGTCGAATTCGGCAAGGACGAGAAGACCACCGCCCGAGCCGACGCATCCTTCCTTCCGGAGCCGCGGTGGTCGGATCGGAGCGAGTCGGACGCCTAACCGATGGAGATGTGCTCATCAGCACTGATCCTGCTCGGCACGCGATGTTCTGCGCTCCCGATCCGCGCAACCACTCCCTTTTCGACCACCCCGTCGACCACATCCCAGGAATGATACTTTTCGAGGCCGCCCGACAAGCGCTCCGATTTCACATCGGCAACCCAGCAACAAAGATCGCCTCACTCTCGGCGGTCTTTCCGAGGTTCACTGAATGGGAAACGCCGTGCGAGGTGTCAACGATCCCCCTTGACGCGTCGGGCCATGTGCACCGAGTTCAGTTCACTCAAGAACTGGAAACCACCGCGGAACTCGAAATTACAGTTGCGGACCAATCATGAGAGGGAACGAACACGTTCTTCTCGTCGCGTCTACCACGTCAAGCGCTCGGTGCTTCCCACTCTCTCGGTGCAAGCGCCGCCAGTTGCATGACGTGCGCCAACTTGTCCTCGCGGACGATCGTTGGCAGCACCAGGTTCCACATCTGACTCAACCGCTCGTACAGATCGGTTCTGCCCGTCAGCATTTCCGAGAGAATCTGCACTCCGGTGAACGACCCCACCACAAATCGAGCCAACGCGTCGATATCGGTGCCCGGGACGATATCGCCGGCTTCGGCCGCTTGGGTTGCCACCTGCTTGATAGCCTCGATCCAATCGAGGTACGGCTGTTCGATGGGGCCTTGAATACTGCCGATCTCCATCGTCAACCGCATGCCACCTCGCGCGATGGGCTCGGTCACAAGCTGCCGAGCCATCTCCTGCGAAACGAGCACCAGGGTTTCGACCGCGATGTCGGAGTGCGCAGCAACCCGCCGGGTACCCTCCATCGCCATACCGTGCTGCGCTGCGATGACCGCGTGCGCAAGCTCCTCCTTGGACGCGAAATGAAAATACATCGCCCCCTTCGACACACCCCCGTGCTGCAAGATCGTGCCCAAACTGGCGGAGTACCCGAACTTCTCGAAGCTCTTCGCAGCACCCAAAATGACGGCCTGGCGCGTCAGGACAGCACGCTCCTGCATGATCTACCCAGCTCTCGTTGCCGACGGAATGAATCTCAACGATACGTCGAAAGAGCCCGCAGCAACGCTCTCGACACGGACACACCGTGACGACTCTGGTACTCGGGGCCACTGGTTTCATCGGCTCGGCAGTGATGAAACAGCTGGTTTCCCGCCACGGAAACGCTGCAATCGGTTTCGTTCGCACGGCCACCGCAGCCAAACAGTTCGGCCGTGAAGGAATCGCCACCGTGATCGGCGACATCAACGAAAGTGCTTCTCTACGAGTTGCAATGAGTCAGGCGTCGACCGTCATCTGTTGCGTGTCGTACGTGGGCGACGACGAACAACGGTGCGTTCACGTCAACCAACACGGCGTACAGAACGTTGCGTCGATGGCCGCCACCGTCGGCGTCGAACGCTTGCTCTACGTCAGTACCGCGGCCGTGTACGGGCCGGGACCGTTTCGAGACTTGCCGGTCAACGGCGCACCTCTCAGCCCCTTCTCACCTGCCAGTCGCACGCGCGCTCTCGCCGAGAAGTTCGTGCGCGACGCCGGAGGCCTGGTCGTCCGGCCGCATCTTGTGTACGGACCCGGCGACAGATGGTTTCTTCCGACACTGACGCGAATTGTCTCTCGCCTCGACTCGATCATCGACGGCGGTAGCGCTGTCCTGTCGGTAGTCGACGTAGACCTACTCGCCCGATCCATCTACGAGTTGTCGATAGAACAGCAATTTCGCTACGGCTCAACACTTCACGTCAACGAGCCTGTCCCGCGGACAGTCATCGACCTTCTCGAGCAACATGCACGAGAGACCAACTGGACTCTGCCCCAGAACTCTATCCCCCGCGCCGACGCGGTGAAAGCTGCTGCCCAGCTGAGTCTCGACATGCACCAGATCGACATGATCAGCCTCGATCACTGGTTCCGGTCGAGACTGTACTGATGGCACACGGATCACTCTCGCCAAAATACCTGTCTCCCAACCTTTTCAGCCCTCTCTATTGTTCAGCCTCAGCAATCAATAGGACCTATTTCGCAGTCACTACAGGCGAACAGAGAGAGCTCTGATCGACGAAAACCACGGCTGCACAAAGACGGCAGTGATCGCGCACACCCAAGAAGCGGCGTTCACGCAACTGGCAGCAGCCTGGGGCTCCCTTCCGTCCGCCTTCGCCGCCGAATGCAGTGTGTGGCGATCATGTCGTGCGCGACGAAACGGCCAGGAGCTCTGACATCACGGGAGAAGGCTCTCCATCTCACTGACCTCGGCTACCTTCATCTGAACCAGAAAACGGGAGAACAGATGCTCACTGCGGATATTTTGCTGTCGGGACCGCGCGGGCGACGGATGCTGCTCGCGTATGCGATCGACGCCGAACGCGCCCTGCGGCCCGAGCCAGGCGACGGCATGTTCCGCATCAGCGCTCACCGGGCGGCTTATCACCTCGACGTCAGGCAAGGCACCTCCCGAGTGTTGTTCGGCCCGGGCGCCGAAGAGGCCCGGCGGACAATAGTCACCGCCGAGGATGTGGCGCGTAGCCTCTCGGAAATCTCGCTCCCCGACGTCACCGCCGTCGATCTACGCTCCGCCCTCGCAGAAGCCGTCGATGCGGCACGCTACTGGCAGGAACCCGACGGAGAAGACGTCCTCGTCGCCACCGAGGTTATGCAAGATGAGCTTCGACGCGTCGCGGAGCACATTGCCGGATCCGAACAGGCGCAATGGTGGAGCAGCCCGCTTGCCGCGCCCGACCAATGGTCGATCATGAGCCGAGGTGAGGAATCTCCAGACACACGCGAGGTGCCTGCTGCGCAACAACTCCTCAGCGAGTGGCGCACGAGCACCCTGGAATCGGAAGCAAGAGCTGAACGTGACCGCCCGGTGGATCCCGCGGCGAACTGGTCAGGTTATTGGTGGTCGAATCCACCCACTCAGGGTTCGACGAGGGCGCTGTTCGACGGGACTCCGGCGGGCTTGTGGTTCGTCGAAGACAGCATGGGATGGGAGCGGGTCGTCGTGCGAGCATTGCGGCCACCGACTGGCGCACGCATCTACGAGATCGACAGCGCGCAAGCCTGGTCGGAGCTGTGCAGACGGTTCCCGCTCGAGGTCACCGCAGAAACGCGGCAGGTTTGGTACCGGACGACCGGCCGATCAGGCAGGTGGGTCATCCCGGACTGGGTGCAGGTCGCGGAAAGATTTGAGGGAGTGCACCTTACCGTGACGGGATACCTCGCGGCGGCAGGAACCGCGATCGAGGTCGATGCCGACACGGCGAGCGTCATCGCGGGTTGGGCACCCGACGAAACATACTGGTTCACCGATGCTGCCACCTACATCTCCGAGCCGTGTGTTTGGGTGCTGCACGACGGCCCGGAAGTGACCGACCAGCCCGCGTGGACGCTGGAATCGCAGCAATGACCCGCACGTGAGGGCCTGCTAGGTATGAGGTTCCGCGAGGAATCGATCGCAGTTGCCCTCCGAGTCGAGTCAACTGCCCCGTGCGCGGTCGGCAGGAGCACTCACGTGCACGCAGACATGCAGAAGGGCGATACCCGCCCAGGCCGATCCGAACCCGAGTGCCCTAGATCACAAAGGTAAACCTATCCACAAATCGCCAAATGTCCTACATTTGACTCATGCCGGATCCCCGTATCGCACCCACCGCACGCAACATCCCACTTTCAGTGCAGATCGCGGAACAGCTGCGGTCCCAAATCACCTCCGGTCACTGGGAACTAGGACAGAAGATCCCAGGCGAGCATCAACTTGTCGAAATGACCGGCGCGAGCCGCAATACGGTCCGGGAGGCCATTCGCGGCCTCGTCCATGCCGGCCTCCTCGAAGCGCGCCCGGGAGACGGAACCTACGTCTGCGCGAGCTCAGAACTCGAGATTGCGCTCCAACGACGCGCAGCGGCGGAGAACGTGCTCGAAATCTTCGAAGCCCGTGAAGCTTTGGAGCTCTACGCCGCCCGACTCGCAGCCGAACGAGCCCTGCCCGAAGACATCGACCGAATGACTCGGGCTTTGGATGGCCGAGACGCTGAGCCCGACGTCGCCAAATCCGTCGAGTACGACCTCGACTTCCACCTGGAGATGTTCGCAGCGAGCGGGAACCAACTGATCACGGACATCTACCGCAGTCTCGATCGCTCTGACACCATGAGCATCCCACAAGGTAAGTCCGACAAGGAGACTCGACAGCTGTTCATCGGACCTTGGACCGACGACGACCCACACCGGCAGCTGCTTGCGGCCATCCGTGACCGCGATCCGGACGGCGCAGCCGCCGCAGTGGTCCGACTGATGGACCACAGCCGATCCCTCTTTCTGCAAAACATGCCGAAGTAGCTGACACACAAGAGGTTCAGCGCACAGACAATCTCAGAAGGGCACACCTATGGCTAACGTCATCTCCGACACCGAAAACGTGGCGTCTGCCCCGAGCGCGATACCGATAATGCGCCGAGGACTCGTTATCGCTGGCATTCTTCTCATCGCAGCCAATCTTCGAGCCTCAATCACAGTCGTCGGCCCGCTACTCGGTGAGGTACGCACCGATCTCGATATCTCGTCGACAACAGCATCAGCGCTGATCAGCCTTCCACTGCTGTGCTTCGCAGTGTTCTCCCCCGTTGCCCCGGTCATCGCAGCTCGGTGGGGAATGGAACGGACACTCGCAGCAGCACTCGGCATGCTCGCCTTAGCGATCGTGATCCGCTCTGTTCCGTGGATGCCTGCGCTGTGGATCGGTACCGTATCGCTCGGCATGTCCATCGCAACAATGAACGTTCTACTGCCGGCGCTCCTCAAACGAGACTTCCCGACCGAAGCCGGCCGTTTGACCGGCATCTTCTCGGCGGTCTCTGCAGCCGTCGCCGCAACCGCATCCGGACTTGCCGTGCCGATCGCCGGTCTCACCGATCACGGTTGGCGGATCGCATTCGGAATCTGGGCTGCTATGGCTCTCATAGGATTTGGGGTGTTCCTTCCCCAACTTCGCCGACGCACGCTTCCGAAACACGATCATGCTGCGGCTTTGGATTCCCATCCAGGCGGCCATCGCTCCCCCTGGCGCTCAGCACTCGGGTGGCAGATCACAATATTCATGGGCGTCCAATCTCTCTTCTTCTACACCGTTCTGACATGGTGGCCCACCATTGAAGAATCACACGGCACTACCGCGGCTACCGCCGGACTGCATCAAGGCATCATGCAAATATTCTCGATCGTCGGCAGCCTCCTCACAGCAGTGCTCCTGCACAAACTGCCCAAGGATCAGAGAGGAGCCGTCCTCGGGCTGGTGTCGGTCGCCGCAGTGGCAGTTCTCGGCCAACTCCTCCTCCCCTCCTGGGCCCTGCTGTGGAATGCATTCCTCGGCATCGGCATCGGCGGATCGATTGTCATTGCCTTGTCCTTCTTCGCAATACGCACTGTCAATCACGGTCAAGCAGCGGCACTCTCGGGTATGGCACAGTCCGTCGGATACCTTCTGGCCGCCACCGGTCCCCTCGTTTTCGGTGCACTGCACGACGCCGTCGATTCCTGGACGACTCCTCTGATCGCGTTGCTGGTGCTGCTGGCCGTGCAACTCGTCTTCGGCTCCCTCGCCGGCCGCAACAAGACACTGGGATAAGCGAATCACGGTCGCCTCGAATCCACCCACCAACCTCCCCAGACCCGTGCCGCGACCCGAACTGTCGTCGACGTGCCGAGGTCCGAGGATGTCGACGAGACAGCGGGGCTCCCTCAACGGCCTACCGAATTGCACCCGGCCCATCCCCGACTGATGGATCGGAGCCGGAAGTCGATAATGAGGGCATGAACGAGACACAACCCCACAACCTCGAACGAGAGCGCTGGCGCACGCTGCCAACTCCACCGTCGACCGAGTTGATCGAGATGGTCGGGGACGGACCTTCGAGCGCAGACTTCGACCCTGCTGCACCAGTGGCACAGCAGGGGTGAGACAGTCACGACATTCCGGTATCCCGCAGGGTGATGTTCAGCCGCCCGGACGGCAGACCTATGTCGGGACTTGCACTTCCCGCAATAACTTTCGGCACTCCGTGATATGCGAACCGAGACTCTCCACCGAAGACGAAAAGATCACCCGAATGGAGTTCGACGTCGGTGTACGGCTTGTTCCGGTTCTCGGAATTCCCGAATCGAAAGACACAACTCTGCCCGACACTCAGTGAGACGACGGGAGCGTCGCAGCGCTCGTCCTTGTCCTGGTGCATGCCCATCCGAGCGCCCTCGTCGTAGAAATTGATCAGCGCGGTGTCCGGCGTGTACCGCTCCCCCGCAGTCGGATCATCATAGGCAGCGGCAACTGCGGCCCGGCCGAGGTCGACGAGCCAGTCAGGCACCGCTGCGACAGGCGCACCGTTCACGTCGTCGGCGGTGCGCGTGTACTTGTACGGCTGCCAATGCCAACCGAGACAGACTGTTTGCACCGACATCTTGTGCCCACCAGGGACAACAGCGGAGCGCATCGGTACGGGTGCGGTCGCCCACCGTCGGCACTCGGCCACCAAGAAGCGTTGCTGTTCGACGCTGAGCCAATCCGGAACGAGGATCGCCCCCGGCGCCACTTCCAATCGTGGCCGAGGAATCAGAGCGTTCATGGTTTCCACGCTAATCGGTTTCGAAGCATTGACACCCTCGGCATGGGCTCGTATCGTAATCAACAGGTTGGTTGATAAAGGAGATGGTTGACAAGTGATCGTGGATCCAGGGGCAGACGAGCGTCTCGACAAAGCGTTCATGGCACTTGCCGACCCGGTACGACGGCGGATCATCGCCCGCCTGAGCACCGGCCCCCAAACGGTCAACGAGTTGGCCGAGCCATTCGAGATCACGAAACAGGCCATCTCCAAACATATTCAGGTACTCGAAGCCGCGGGTTTGGTCACTCGCAGCCGCGAAGCCCAGAGGCGGCCGGTACATCTCAACGCCGCAACTCTCGAGGCTTTGACCGCCTGGATCGACCGCTATCGACTGATCCACGAACAACAGTTCCGCAAGCTCGATCACCTACTCAGCACCACACAGAAGGAGACTTAACCATGGCTACCACCAATCCCGTCACCATCACGGCTCCTGAGGGCGTGCCGTACATCGACATCACCCGCGAATTCGACGCACCCGTCAGTGCCGTCTTCGCAGCTCATTCGAATCCCGATCTGGTCAAGCAGTGGCTCGGCCCCAACGGATACGAGATGGAGATCGACGAATACGAGTTCGTGAGCGGCGGTCGATACAAGTACGTCCATCGCAACCCCGAGGGCGAAGAGTTCCGGTTCAACGGTGTATTTCACGTTGTTCGCGAGAACGACTTTGCCATCCAGACCTTCGAATACGAGGGATTTCCCGACGTCGTCAGCATCGAATCGATCACGTTCGAGGATCTGGGCAATGGACGCACCCGCCTCTCCGGCCATTCCGTATATCCGAGCCTCGAAGCGCGAGACGGAATGATCGAGAGCAATATGGAGCTCGGCGTCACCGAAGGTTACGAACGCCTGGACAAGATCGTCGCGCAACTCTGACCACCTGTTTGCCCGAACCTCCTCAGCGAAAGGCAGTTTCATGGACTGGACCCTCGAAGTAGTGATCGTTCCCGTCAGTGACCTCGACCGTTCCATCGAGTTCTACCGTGACAAGGTCGGTTTCGATCTCGACCACCACACCGTCAACGAACACATGACGGTCGCCCAGCTCACTCCGCGTGGTTCGGGCTGCTCGATCGTCATCGGCAACCTGCCGTCGCAAACCGAGATGGCCCCTGGTTCGTTGAAGGGATTGCAGTTGGTCGTGGCCGACGCTGCAGCGGCTCGCCAGGAGCTCATCGACCGCGGCGTCGATGCCAGTGAGGTCACCGTCTTCGACGAGCGTGACGGGGGCACCTTCTTCGGATTCGCCGACCCGGACGGCAATACCTGGGCTGTCCAGCAGCTGAAGGTCCGCGGCGACAAGCCGCTCATTCCGAAGGAGTACCGCGACCGCTTCGGCGCGTAGCAACTGCCTTCCAGGCTGCGTAACCTTCGGGCATGCAGACGGCACAGGGGCGATAGCCGGCCGCAATCGCGGTCGGCTCGTCCGCGAAGAACACCCGACTGGCGACATACCCGCCACGCGCGATTGCCTGCGCAGCCCCTCGACAGTCGAGTCGCCCGTAGATCTTCGTTTTCCGGTGCCCGCCAAGCACACCGGGCGTCGAACTCTCGTAGGATTTGTTGCGAGCGCCGCGGAGAATGTACGTCTTACTCGGCATCGTGAAGCACCAATCCCAATGTTCGACGCGTACCCGAGTGCACCACGCTGACACCATGTCGCACAGGGGCTCTCGACCACCCGCGAGAACTCTGCACCGGTCGATCCCGCGTGGTGAAGATCAACGCGTGACCTTGCCCGAGAACTGTCACCGTCCCTTTCGACTGGGCGCGCGGCCGCTGTTCCACGAGCAAGAACTCGCCGCCCGCGTGGTCGATGCGAGGTCTGTCGAGCCCGATCACGACTTGCAAGGGAAACACCAACTCTCCGTACAAGTCCCGATGCAATGCATTCCAGTCACCAGGTCCGTAGGACAGAAGGATCGGGGTAGGGCGATTCTGACCGGCGTCGTGACACTGATCGATCCATTCTTCGAAAGAATCCGGCCACGGTGCACCCTCACCCAGCTTGAACGCCCACTCCCGCGCCACGGGCAGGAGGTGTCGGTAGAAGGCGGATCGCATAGCCGTGATCGGCTCCGGTACGGGATCACCGAAGTACCGGTACTCCCCTTGGCCGAAGCGGTATCGAGCCATGTCGACGGTGCTCCGGAACCGGTCGACCTCCGAGTACCAGGAAGCAATTTCGCGACATTCCGACTCGTCGAGTATCGGCGTCGTCTGGGCACACCCACTGGAGTCGATTCCCTCGATCAGCGCAGGCCAATCGAGGGAATCAACTCGAGGAGACAGATCGGTGAAGAGGTCCATACGTCGTAGACGACGCGGCGGTCAGGAATGTGAGAATGCCAGCAGCTGCTCAGCCAGATCGTTGTACGTACGGGCGATCCCGGCATAACTGAGCACGGGTTCCGGATTCCAGGTCCCGATCTTCCCCGCCTTCACCGCGGACAAGTTGGACCACGCAGGATTGGTTCCGAGCGCATCCAGTTGCAAACTGGACGGGCGATCGTCGAGGAAGATCATGTCGGCCGGATAGTGGTCCGCCATCTCCCAAGCCAGTTTCTCGACGTAGACCGACGACCCCTCGGCCGGATCGACGACGGCAAGGCCCAATCCCGCCAGATCTGCGAGGATCGGGAAGCCCGAACGACTGACACGAATCGTGTCCGGATCTGCGGACGCGAACAAAACCTGTGAATTATTCAGCGAAGAAGCAACTTCGGAGATCCGTGCACGCGCAGCGTCGTAGTCTTTTCGCTGAGCCTCCATATCCTGGTCCGCCCCGAGTTCCACGGCCAGTTCCACGATCTCTTGCACGGCTCGGTCGATGGTTCCTGCTGCCGTTTCCACGAACAGTACTGTCGACAAGCCTTTCACCGCATCCAAGTTCGCCTCGTCGAGTAGTGCCGAACCACGCAGCTGAGGGACTATGACGACGTCCGGCTCCAGCGCAGCGATCTTCTCGAGTTCCACTTGTCCCCAGAGCTGCCCGACCATCTCGGTCTTCGAGAAATCCAAATTGCCGGAGATGCTGGTGTCCCTTGATCCCGGCGATCGTGTCAGTGCCCCGAAAACTCCGACAGGCACCAGTCCGTAATCCCACAGAGCACCCGCGATACCGGTGTAGGTGACAAATGTTCTTGGTGGTGAATCCAATTCGATCAGATTGCCGCGATCATCGGTGAAGGACCAGCCTGCATCGCCTTCGCCCCCGGCGTCTGCGTCCGAACGCGAGCAACCGGCCGCTGCCAGCGCAGCAGCCAATCCTGCTGCAGCGCCGAGGAACCTGCGGCGATTCCAGTCCATCTCGATACGCCGGTGCGGTCGTGGAGTGAACAGCGTGGTCATGTGTGTGCCCTTTCGGCGATTGGTTGAACTGTTGCAGGAGTTGACGAACGAGAAAAGAGAAGGATCGACACCAAACCCGTGAGCATTCCGACGCCGGCACAGAAGACCAACGGCCACAGCAAGGCGAACTCGTCCGGACCGACGAAGAGCGAGCCGCACAACGCAATTCCGACGGCAAGCCCGAGTTGACGCGACGAGTTGGCTGTTGCCGAAGCCGTCCCGGCGCGCTCTGCCGGGGCGTCCGACATCGCGGCACCCGGCAGCACCGGCGACACCATCGCCGAACCGACACCGGTCAGAATCAGCCCGGCGATCAGTGCGGGCCAGACCGGCTCGGCGAGAACGTACAGCATGGCCACGCAACCGATTCCGCAAAGGATCGTCCCGAATCCGAGCGACAGTCGAAGGTCGACACGCTGAAGCCGTGATCCACACAAGGCCGATACGAAGACAAAAGCGAGCGGTTGAATCGAGAGCACGAGTGCGGCCGCCGATGCCGACAGTTCCAGCCCGTTCTGCAGCCACAGTGAAAGGACTACGAGCGGGCCGTAGGCCGCGAGGTAGTACCCGAAAGCAGCGACGAGGACGCCGTCGAATTTCAGGGATCGGAACAACGCCGGATCGAGCATCGGACTGCTGCCTCGACGCTGCCAGAACACAAACGCCGTCAGCGCACCGATTGCGATCAGGAAGGCAAGAGCTGTCGACGACGAAGCCCACCCGATGTCGCCGCCCCACGTCACGCCGAGAACCGCGGCAACGGCAGCGAGGGTGAACAAAACGATTCCGGCCCAGTCGATGTTGTCGTCGCCGCGCTCACTGTCGGCGAAACAGAACACAGCCATTGCGAGCGCCACTGCGGCCACGGGGATTCCGAAATAGAAGACCGCACGCCAGTCGAAGAACTGCGTCAGCAGCCCTCCTGCAACGTTGCCGATTCCCGCCGCCAATCCAGCGACGGCACCCCACGCGGCAAAAGCCACGTGCCGATCGCGGCCCGAATATGCGTCGCCGAGCAGAGGCAGGAGTGTCGCGAACATCGCCGCACCGGCAATTCCTTGCGCGCCGCGAGCAACGACCAGAACCGTGATGTCCGGAGCAATCGCGCACACGGCCGTTGCAACCAGGAACACGACCAGTCCACAGATGTAGAGGCGTTTGCGTCCCCACGCATCGCCGAGTGCGCCCATGCCCACCAGAAGCGCGGCAAGAGCCAGCGTGTAGGCGTCGACGACCCATGACATCGCGCCCGTACTGCCGTCCAAACCGACTGCGATGGCCGGCACCGCGATCGTTGTGATCGTGGCGTACGTCAGTAACAGGAAAGTTCCGATGCATGCGGCGATGAGCGGCAGCCATCGTCGTGCCGACATGGTCAACCTCCGGGTAGGGCGGTAAGTGCGCCCTAACTATGAAGGTTCAAGTCAACTTGAAGTCAAGCGCCGCTTCGACACGAATGTCGAGCTGCTCGAGCAACCACGGGCACTGCATCGGACGCTCTTGCCGACACGTCAGGTGATGCTCGAGGATCAGCTTCGCTCGCGTAGCAGCGGCGATCTGTGCCTCGAGTGTCGACACTTGATCTGCGAGAACCGTGGAGAACTGCTCGGACGTGGTGTCGGTTTCGATGAAGGACCGCACCTGTTCCAAGGACATTCCCGTCTCGGTGTACATCCGGATCAATGCCAGCCGGCGCAGCTCACGCTGCCCGTACCAGCGTTTGCCGCCAGTTTGCGACCGCGCGGACAGCAGTCCTTCGTCCTCGTAATAACGCAAGGTCGACGCCGCAATTCCGAACGATTTTGCAACCTCGCCGATCGGGATCAAGTGCTCACGCATTCACCGATCGTAGGCTGAACGCGTAGGCGGTTCCGGCAGTTATGTGTGACTTGGCATACTGACTAACGGAAGGGGTCGCGTAAGTGATCTCACGGCAAAATGCTGGATGCGCTCGTTGAACGAGGGAGAGCTGTGCTGGATCCAACGCGACCTGTCGGGCCGTACTCGTCAGGAGTGCCCGCCACTGCCCTCGAAGTCCACATGCCGGACCTCGAACGCTTCGGCCTCGCCCAGTTGTGGCGTTCCGCGATCATCGCCGTCGTGTTGTCGACGTCGATCATGCTGGCACTGATCGTGTGGCCTTTCCGCAAGCGTGGACGCACGTGGGCTGACGCCGCCTCCGACGGAATGGTCGACGGCTTCATCGCGCTGGGTCCCACCTTCGTCAAGCTCGGGCAACTGGTCGCGTCGTCGTCAGGCCTGTTCCCCGCCCCCGTCGCCAATGCATGCCTACGTTGCCTCGACGACGTTCCGTCATTTCCTGCCGAGCAGGCCAGAAGCGTCGTGCACGAAGACCTCGGATACTCCGTAGACGACCTGTTCGCGAAATTCGACGACGTACCTCTCGCGGCCGCGTCGGTAGCGCAGGTACACGCGTGCGTTCTGCACGATGGCCGCGAGGCCGTCATCAAGATCCAGCGTCCGGACATCTATGCGCGGATGCTGATCGACCTGAGGGCGGCGTACTGGGGCGCGAACATCCTCGAGAAGTTTGTCGAGTTCCTTCGAATTGCCAATGCCACCGCCATCATTCGCGATCTGCACAACGCAACGATGACGGAGTTGAACAGCGCGGTCGAGGCCGACCGGCAGACCACATTCCGGAACAACATCAGCGCATTCGGTGACAACAAAGGAGTCACGACACCGGAGGTGTACTGGGACTACTGCGGCCCCCGAGTCATCTGTATGGAACGCATGCGCGGCGTTCCACTGGATCGGTTCGTCGCCGGTCCGGACGGCATCGACGAAGCCCGCATGCTGATCCGGCGCGGAGTGAAGGTCTGGCTCGAATCAGTCATCGTTCACGGTCCGTTCCACGGAGATGTCCACGCGGGAAATTTGTGGGTCCTCGACGACGGCCGGATAGCGATGCTCGACTTCGGCATCGTCGGCGTCCTTCCCGAGACCTGGAGATCCATCCTTTCCGACATGTTCCGAGCCACCCTCATCGACGGTGATTTCGCCCGTGTCGCCCGCGGAATTCGATCCTTGGGATATGCAACCGACTACGAGGTCGACGACGATCAGCTCGGTATGCAGGTCGCAACGGCCCTGGCCCCGATTCTCGGCCGTGACCTGGGTGAACTCAAGCTCAGTGAATTGATCATGGCACTGATTCAGTTGGGCAAGCAGTGGGGCGTTGCGAGTCCCGAGGAATTGGTTCTTTTCGGTAAACAACTCGGATACTTCGAGCGATATGCGACGGCGTTGGCACCTGGTTGGGTGATCGGACAAGACCTTTATCTGTTCAAGAACGTTTTTCCAGAGGCAGTCGCCGAAAAGGTGCAGGAACTCGGCATCACCATGCCTGACGAATAAATTTGTCCCCTATTTCCTTATTCTGCATTTCGTCTGTCGGGGTTAGCCTGTAATGACCCACTGGCCGAGGAGCAAATGTGCAGCCACTTTCTGTAGCCCTCCCGCAAGCGTCGACAGGTCCGAGGAATAACGGGCCGAGTGTCGGCACCACCCTCGGCGCCCTCATGCATTCCACGGACAAGTCCGTGATCGAACTTCTGGAAAGCCCGGACGGACTCGATGTCGAAATCCGTTCGATCGCCCTCGTCGAGTCCTCCGATATCGACGGCACCGACAGCCGTGGTGCGATCTCCGACATTTACCTTCCCGTGGGAGTTCCCGAATCGACGTTGACGCAGTGGTTGCGAAAGTTCGAAGGCAGGCCGGCGAGGCGTCGTCCGAAGCTCTTGCTCGTCAAGAATGCGCGCGAGGCGACGACGCTTCTCACCGCCGCACGCAACATCGGAATCGCAGTGGCGGCGGTACATCCGCAGGCTAGTTCCGGACACGTCTATTCACTCGTACAACGACTTCTGACACAGAGCATGTACCGTTCGCGGGCCGTCTCAGGAGCTGTGGCCGGTGGCGATTCGGATCTGTTCGCGCTCTCGGAGACGATCGCCGAATTGACCGGCGGACTCGTGACGATCGACGACACGGCACTCCATGTCATCGCATATTCAGCTGCTCACGAAGGTGAAGACGAACTCCGTCAGCTCTCCATACTGGGCCGGGAGTGGCCGATCGAATACACCGAATGGATAGAGCGCAGAGGCGTGTTCGAGCATCTCAGGCGATCGGACGAGGTCATCAGTCTGCCCTCCGAGCCGAGCATCGGAGCCGCGCACAGGTTGGCTGTGAGCATCACCCGCCCGGACCTGTCAGCGCCGACGGGTTCTGTTGCACACCAACACAATCTCGGCAGCATCTGGGTGCAGCGCGCCTCTGAACCTCTTTCCGACGACGCCCAAGCGGTATTGCGGGGTGCAGCGGCAGTCGCCGCACGCATTCTCATGCGAACCTTGGACGCCTCCAGCCGCGAGAATGCCCAATTGCAAAGGCTGTTCGGCGTTCGCTCCGGCGGAGTCGACATGCACTCGCTGGCCGGCTCCTTCGGCATCAACACCGACGGACCGTCTGCGGTCATCGGATTTGCGACATCACTCGCGCCCGGATCGAATCTCGATCGAATCACCAACGCCTTGCGCCTGCGCGCCAGCGCATTCCGCAGCGACGCGGTCACAACGATCATCGACAACCGGATCTACGTGCTGTTTCCTCAGGCCGAACACGAGGTCGCGATCAGCGACTGGGCTTACGACACCGTGGGAGTAGTCGAGGCCCGTGCGGGCATCAGCGTGCGCGCCGCCGTCGCGGTCCCGATCGCGCGATTGCACGGCGTACCCGAGGCGCGTCGAGAAGTGGACCGCGTGCTCGATACCACTGATGATCACGAAACCTCGAAGGTCACCACACTCGCGGCGTCACGCACCGCAGTGTTGCTGGGCGAGATACTCGACCTCGTTGCTGATCACGAGCGATTGCGAGACCCTCGTATCGACAGACTCGTCTCCTACGACGACAAGAACACCTCTGACATGCAGTTCACGCTCACGGCCTACCTGACAGCTTTCGGGGATGTGAAGAAGGCCGCCTCGTCTCTGAAAGTACATCCGAACACGCTGCGCTACCGCATTCGGCGCGCTGAACAGATCATGGGCATTTCGTTGGACGAGCCGGATACGCGACTGCTCACCGAACTGCAACTCGCCATCTTGGGACGCACCCCGGACGAGTCTGAAAGATACGAAACGTCCGATCAGTGAGATAGGCCTCGAGCCCGTCCTGAACTCTCGAGTAGACAACTGAGGAAGCCGAAGAACAACTCTTACCTCAGGAGATACCTTGCGCACTCGTGGAGCCGTCATTCGCCAAGCACCAGGCACATACGAGGTGGTCGATCTCGAACTCGATTCACCCCGCAGCGGCGAACTCACTGTCAAAATGGTCGCCTCAGGCCTGTGCCACTCGGACGATCACATCGCCAGCGGCGACCACGGAGTCGGCCGCTACCCCATCTGCGGCGGACACGAAGGCGCCGGAATCGTCGTCGAGGTCGGGCCGAACACGGAAGGATGGTCCGAGGGCGATCATGTCGTGTTCTCGTTCCTCGCCGCCTGCGGCCGTTGCCGTTGGTGTGCAAGCGGAATCCAGAACCTCTGCGACAACGGCGCCGCCATCATGACTGGCAGCAGACCCGGCGAAACCTCGAGTTACAGAATGTCTCTCGACGGTCAGCCCGTCGCACAAACCTGCGGCCTGTCCACCTTCAGTGAATACACCACGGTCAGCACTCTCTCGGCTGTGAAAGTCGACAAGCACCTGCCACTCGACGCTTTGTGTCTGCTCGGCTGCGGCGTCGGAACCGGTTGGGGCGCCGCGGTCAACTCCGCTCAGGTGTATCCCGGGCAGACTGTCATCGTCATGGGCGTCGGCGGAATCGGAATCAACGCGGTGCAGGGCGCCTCGCATGCCGGCGCCGCCCACGTGATCGCGGTGGATCCGGTTGCGTTCAAGCGCGACAGTGCATTGAAGTTGGGCGCCACCCATGCCGTGGCCACCATGGAGGAAGCCACCGACATAGCGCGCTCGTTCACCAACGGCCAGGGCGCGGATTCGGCCATCGTCACCGTCGGTGTCACCACCGGAGAACATGTCGCGCAGGCATTCTCGTCGATCCGCAAGGCAGGAACCTGCGTGGTCACCGGCCTCGGGAAGATGACGGACGTCGGAATTCCCGTGAGCCTGATGGAACTCACGCTGTACCAGAAGAGAATTCAGGGATCCCTGTTCGGTGCATCCAATCCCACCGCCGACATTCCCTGGATGATCGATCTCTACACCAGCGGCAAGCTCGAACTCGACGGACTGATCACCAACCGATACACCCTCGACCAGATCAACGACGGTTTCGCCGACATGCATGCCGGTCGCAACCTCCGTGGAATCATCGCCTTCTGAGGGAGTTCTCTCCGGACTTTCGATCGAGAGCAAGTCCGGAGAGATCCTCACTACAGCTTCACCAGGCGTTCATGGTGTCGAGGATTTGTCCTCTGGCCATCCACAATTCAGCAGACCAATACGGCCACGAGTGAATTCCGGCGGGCGGAAAGCTGTACGTCGCTGGGATTCCCAAGGATTTCAGGCGAATTTCGAATGCACGTGCGTGCACCCACGAGAGCGCCTCGAGCCCCATACCCGTCGCCGTGTGGAAGTAATCGATCGGCGCAGAGGGATGATCGTACGGTCCCGGGATGCCGTTGGACGACGAAATGTACATCGACAGTCCGCGAAGCGATTCCGCGTTGACGAACGGGTCGTTGCGAAGCCATCCGGATGACCACGGCGGGCCCCACATCGAATCGACGTTGTACCGGCCGGCGTCGAACATGGCTACGCGGATCGCTTCACGCATACCCGGACCCGAGATATTGATGTAGCCGGACAGCGAGCCGGCGAACTTGAACTGATCCCGATGATGCCCCGCCAGGTTCAACGCGGCACTGCCGCCCATCGACAACCCGATGATCGCATTGTTGGTTGGTGAAACGCCATACCCTGCAAGGAAGTCCGGAAGCTCGCGGGTGAGGAACGTTTCCCACCTGTACGTTATCGGCTGAGCGTTGAAATTGGACGGCGCGTACCAATCCGTGTAGAAACTCGACTCACCGCCGACCGGCATCACCAACGTGATGTTGTCATTGCGGTACTGATCGAGTGCGTTCGTTTCGAAACTCCAAGCATTTCTGTCGTTTTGCGCGCGAAGACCGTCGAGCAGGTACAACGCGGCGTTGCCACCGCGCGCGGCCCACTGCACCTGAACCTTGATGTTTCCCATCGAAGACGGGACCCACAACTCGTCGTACCCACCCCATGGCGCCGAGCGCGCCGGAGTAGCACTCGCAGCGGTCGGACCCAACATACCGCCGAGCAGGAATATCGACAACAACGCCGCTACGAGCACCCGCACCCGCCGTGTATTGCGTTCGGGCAACGTGAATCTGATTCTCTGCAAGGTTGTGTCTTTCCCCGAAACTGCGCATCAAGAGACTCGCTTCGGTAAGTGCATCGTCGGTTCCACTGTCGACGTGTTTGTCCCTTTCCGGGGGCTCCGGTGTTACAAAGTCGAGGTCATCGCAACAATCGGACAACTGTCGTGCCGAGCGAATCCAGGTGGCGAAAAGCACAATTCACGAAGCACGCTGAATGCGCTCACTCAGCCGAGTGACGAAGCGATCGCATCACGACCTGCGGCAGCACACGCTTGGTCCTGCATTCCGTCTGGAGCGCCACCGACACCGATACCGGCGATCGACCCGGCTCCAGCCTTCAATGTGACTCCACCTGCAAGGAAGAGAGTGCCGGGAAGGTCGGCGATGGTTGATCCTTCGCCTTTGGTACGCTGCGAGAGGTCACTGGTGTCGGCTCCGAAAGCTGCAGAGGTGTATGCCTTCTCGCGTGAGGCTTCCACCGTGTGCTGGGCTGCGTTGTCGCCGCGCACCATGGCGATGACATTTCCCGCACGGTCTACGACGGAGACGGTGACGAAGCCGAGACCGTCGGCGCGGCATTTCGCCAGGGCCGCACCAGCAGCCTTCACTGCTGCGTCGGCACTGAGTCGATTCTGAGTGACAATCGCCGAATCGCCGGTCGCAGCAGGCTGCTGCGTAGCAGAAATCGACGTCGTGCTCGATGCGTTCGCCACCGGTGTTTCGGTGGTCGAGCACGCGGCGCTGGCAAGGATTGCGACAACCGGAACGGCGACAGCGAGCGTACGGGGAAGTCGTGTGTAAATGCGGTGGTTCATATCGGGCACACTTTCAGTCGAATGATTCGAAACCGTCCACTACAGCGTCGCGTCCGGGTGCGGGTGCGCACATCGGGCGCTCGGGTGACGAACCGTGCCCCCTACAGCTACCCGGATATCATCCGAATGGTTGATACGACGGCCTGGCGCCCTCCGTAACATTCGAGGGATGAGTAACGGAGCCATGAACGCCGACGCCGAACGCGGCCTACGCGGCCCGTTGGCGTATGCGATCCACGCGTCGTTCTTCGTACTGCTGTCTACATCGGGAGTTCGGTACGTCACAGTCCACGGGACCAGCGGTCGGTTCGGGGTGGTACTCGTCCTGGCCGTGGTCCTCGCCCTGCTCTACGCCGTCATGGCCACGGTGTCCTCGCGAGATGTGGTTCGCCAACGGCTGTGGATGTGGCCGGTACTGAGCGCATGGGCAGCGCTGGTCTGGCTTGCCCCGAGTTTCGCGTGGTGTGCGTTTCCCGTTCTCTTCCTTTGCATTCGTCTGTATCCGAGCAAGATCGCCTACCCCCTCGTCGGGATCCTGGGCGTCCTCGCCGGTATCGCGTTCTACCGGGTCACCGGTCGTGCCGAATTGGTGACACTTCTCGGGCCGCTGTGCACCGCGGCACTGGTCGCGGCCGCGTACGGGCAGATGGAACGAGATGCCCGAGAACGCCTTCGGCTTCTGCGTCAGGTAGCAGAAGCGCAATCTGCATTGGCAGATACCGAACGCGCTGCCGGCGTTGCCGCTGAGCGAGAGCGCCTCGCGCGCGAAATCCACGACACCGTTACCCAGGGACTGGCGAGCGCCCTTCTACGGCTCGAGGCAGCCGAACAAACGTGGAATACAACGGGTTCGCCGTCTCGAGCCGATGTCGATGCCGCAGCAGAGAACATCCGAACCAGCTTGATGCAGAGTCGCGACCTCGTCCACGATCTGGCGCCGACCAAGGGCGGTACGGGCGACTTCGACGCCTTGGTCGTGGCCGCCGCCCGCCAGTTCGTCCCGGCCGTTCGGATCCGCACCGTCGGTGAAGCCGTCATCTTGCCCTCGGACGTAGCTCATGCCGTCGTGCGAGTGGTCTCGAGCGCGTCCTCCAACATCGCCCGCCACGCTCGCGCCAAAACGGTGGGCGTGACGATCACGTATCTCGACCACTCCGTCTCCGTAGACATCTTCGACGACGGCGTCGGCTTCGATCCGGGAAAGCTCGCCGACCATTCTCGGTACGGTGGATACGGCCTGCGTGCGATGCGAAGCCGCGTCGCACAGCTCGGCGGATCGTTCACCGTGGAAAGTGCACCGGGAGACGGCACCGTCGTCGCGGCCCAGTTCCCTCTCGAACGGAGGATCCGGTGACCACCACCATTCGCGTGTTCCTCGTCGACGATCATCTGGTCGTGAGAGCCGGGCTGAGAGCGCTGCTGAACACTCAGCCGGACGTCGAAGTAGTAGGCGAAGCATCGTCCGGCGAGGAGGCGGCCACGGCGATACCGTCGGCCTCACCGGATCTGGTGATGATGGATCTGGACATGGGCACCGGCATGCACGGTGCAGAAGCGATCAAACGCCTGCGAAGCGACGGTGTCGATGTTCCCGTACTGGTTTTCACGACGTATGACACCGACGCCGACGTCGTGCGGGCCGTGGACGCCGGTGCCATCGGTTACCTACTCAAGGACTCGACTCCTGACGAGATCTTCGGCGCGGTGCGCGGCGCGGTCGCCGGGCGCAGCGTCCTCTCCCCCGCCGTGGCCTCTCGTCTCGTCCAGCAGATGCAGCGCCCGCAGGAAGCGCTCACCGCCCGTGAGTCCGAACTGCTCAGCCTGCTCGCCGAGGGGATGACCAACCGCGAGCTGGGTAAAGCACTCTTCATCAGCGAAGCGACGGTGAAAACACACCTCGGGCACATCTACGCCAAACTCGGTGTCGATACCCGCTCTGCCGCAGTGTCCGTCGCACTCCGTCGCGACGGAATACGCTGACCTCGGTGGCGGCCGAACAGCTCAGCCGCCCATCGCCTTACGCACTCCGTCGATCAGTTCGAGGAATTCAGCCTTGGGAGCAAAGTCGACATACTCCGAGTCGTCGATCGCTCCGGGAACGTGACCGGGTGCCCAGTAGAACACGTCGCCGGCATCGTAGGTTTGCCGACCTGCTTCGGAATCTGTGTAGATCCTTCCTTTCAAGACGTATCCGTAGTGCGGACATTGACAGCGCCCGCCTTCCAATTGTGCGAACGGTTCGGCGAAGTCTGCACCAGCAGGAATTTTGACGAAGTTGACGATCATGTCGCCTTCTTCTCGCATCCGCAATTCGAATTCGCCGTCCTGCAACACGATGGGAAGATCGTGAGCCGAGATGGTGTGCATAGGAGTACCTTTCGACTTCAGAAGGGGAAGGTCTGCGCCGCTGGCCGGCTGGTTCGCCACTGCCAGGTGGTGAATTCGTCCCAACTGCTTTGAGTTCCGAATCTCGCGCCGTTTCCGGAGGCACCCGTGCCACCGAATGGTGCATAGGCATCGTTGTTCAAAGTCTGATCGTTGATGTGCACGATGCCGGTACGCAGTCGGTCCGCGATCCGCTCGCCGCGTTCAACCGATCGTGTTTGAATGGCAGCAACCAGACCGTATTCGCTGTCATTGGCCGTCCTGACTGCCTCGTCTTCGTCCTTGACGATCACGACGGGCGCCACGGGCCCGAAGATTTCTTCACGGAACGCGGGCATGTCCGAGGTGACTTCGGCCAGGACGGTCGGCTGATAGAAGAGCCCTTCGTATGTTCCACCGGCGCGGATTTCGGCGCCGGCCGCCTTGGTGCCCTGGACGATTCGATCGACGTTCGCAATCTGCCGCGCGTTGATGAGCGGTCCGAGAGCGACGTCGCCTGTATTGGGATCCCCGACCGGCAGGACCGCTGCGCGCTTGGCCAGCAGGTCCAGGTACTGATCGGCGACCGATTCCAACACGATGTGGCGGCCTGCGGTCATGCAGACCTGCCCCTGATGCAGGAACGAACCCCACGCACCCGCCGAGCTCGCGGCATCCAGGTCTGCGTCGTCGAGGACGATCAGCGCATTGTTCCCACCCAGTTCCAGCGAGACACGCTTGAGCGTGCGACCGGCAGTTGCCCCGACCTGACGGCCGACGGCGGTCGAACCCGTGAAGGACACCATCGCGATGCTCGGGCTCTCGCACAATGCCTGACCAGGTGCCGCGTCACCGGCGAGCACATGCAGGAGGCCTTCGGGAAGACCCGCGGACGTGAACAATTCCGCGATGACCGCACCCCCGCTGATCGCGGTTTGAACATCCGGCTTGAGAACGACGCCATTTCCGAGCGCCAAGGCGGGGGCGACAGCGCGCATGGCGAGGAGAAGCGGGAAATTCCACGGGCTGATCACGCCGACCACACCCAGGGGCACCCGGCGACCGATGCTCGTGCGCCCCTCCTGGCTGGCGGGCAGAAGGTGCCCGAACGGCTGTGTCGGCAGTGCCGAGGCTTCCCACAGTTCAGAGATGACAAGATCAACTTCGAATGCGGCTTTCCCTGGTACGGAACCACCTTCACGGATCAACCAGCGCTCCACCTCGGCTCGCTCGGCTTCCAAAATCTGCGCTGCCTTACGGATCACCGAAGCGCGAGCCTGCCCGATCGTCGCCGCCCACGCCGGCTGCGCGGCCGACGCGATGTGTGCCGCTCGATCGATATCCGCAGCAGTCGCCGTGCCGATCACACCGAGCACCTCGCCGGTAGCCGGTTCGAGCGACTCGACGGTGTCACCGCCTCCGTCGATCCATTGGCCGTCGAAAATCTTTCCGTGCCATTGCTGATGAGCGAGCAGATTCGTCATGCGTTCCTCGATTCGTAGCTTTCGCTGCGGTCCTCGCTGTTCGTGGACCTGAGCTCTTCGCGAGCCTGAAAAAGCGATCTGAAACACACTCTGCCCCGGTATTCGGGCTCCCAGTTGTCGTGATCGGACACGTTTGTTGTTCGGATGCGACAGATCAGTGACGTTCGCGGGCGTTCGGATCAGGCGAGTTACGTACTTCCGACGGCGCCGCACCGAATTCCGCTTTGAACGCACGCGAAAACGCTGGTGCGTCATGGAAACACCATCGTGCGGCCAGGATGGAGATCGAATGACCCCGCAGTGAGACGTCGGTGAGATCGCGGCGTACGCGGATCAACCGTTCGCGGCGAATGAGCGCACTGAGGGTCAGATCCCCGTCACCGAAGTGACGCTGAACGGTTCGCGGCGACAGGTGCAACGCACCGGCGATCGACGCGACCGAGAGGTCTGGTGAGTCGAGATTCCGAAGCGCATATCGCAAGATCTCCTCTCGCGTCGAACGTCCGGGTGTCGCGGGCGCAGATCCTTGCATCAGAACTGCCGAAGCGAGATTGACTCCAGCATCTCCGAGAAGCCCGGCTGCGCTGCCGTCGACCTGGGATGCAACAGCGCCCGAGATGAAATTTTCCAGCAATGCACCGGACCCACGCCGACCGTTGTGGGTGCGCTCGAGCGCGCAATTCAGTTCTCGCTCGGTCAGACTCACCGCACTGCGCGGTAGGGTCATGACGGTGCACGACCAGTGACCGTCGAAACGCAGCGCGTACGAATGCTCGACGTCGTAGAGAATCATCGCGCCGGGCGGGGCCGTCAACTCGCGGTCCGATTGGCGCAGTATCGCGCTCCCGGTTCGGACCGTGCAGATCTTGAGCAGATCACTACCGTGTCGCTTTGCTGCGCGTGCGCTCCGCCGCAGTATCTGCGGTGAACCGGAGATGTCGAAAGCGCCTACGTCCCCGAGACTTACGCCGCTGACCGTACCGACAGGCGCGGCATCGACGGAACTCTCGGGGCACAGGCCACCGAAGGTCTCCGACATCTCGCAGTGCCACTGCTGCACAGATTCCGGCAGGCTCGGAGGCGTGGCAGACACGGCAGACATGGCGGGCTACTTGATCGAAGATCCGTGCTGCGTCAACGGCATGACCTCGATGGTCATGTACGGGAACAGGGGCAGGTTCCAGAGAATCTCATGGAGTTCGTCAGCCGACTCGACATCGAAGATGCTGATGTTGCTGAACTGTCCCACAATTCGCCACAGATGCACCCACTTTCCCTGTCGCTGAAGGTCTTGCGAGTACGCCTTCTCCGTTGCGACGGTATCGGCGCGTACTTCCGGATCCAGGTCGCGCGGAATATCGACGTCCATCCGAACGTGAAAGAGTGCCATGTTCTTCTATCCTCTAGTTCCTGGTCCAGGTCTTGACGGCGTCCATGTTCAGTTCGACTCCCAGGCCAGGTCCGGCGGGGAGGTGCAACTGGCCCTCGGAATACTTCAGGGGTTCCTGAAGCAACTCTTCACTGAAGAGCAGTGGGCCGAAAAGCTCTGTTCCGAAGTTGATTCCGGGCTCGGCGCACGCGAAGTGCAACGAAGCGGCGGTGCCGATCGGGCCTTCGATGGACGTCGCACCGTGGCACGCGATACCGGCGGCCTTGGCAATCGCGACGATGTCGCGGCTGCGCTGGAGGCCACCACATTTGGTGGTCTTGAGGGCGATGACATCGGCGGCGCTCCGGCGGGCGATTTCCAGAGCGTCGTGTGGGGTCTGCACACTCTCGTCGGCCATGATCGGAATCGGTAGAAGCCTACTGAGTTCGGCGAGGACCTCGATTTGGTCTGCCGGAGTGGGTTGTTCGATCAGTTCGACTCCACCCTCGGCGAGTTGTGGCAAGTACCGCAGGGCAGTGAAGCGATCCCACCGTGCGTTGACGTCGACACGGACTCCGGCGTGGCCGTCCAGCGCCTGCGCGATGTTGACGATGCGCGCGACGTCGACTGCTGGATCGAGTGCTCCCATTTTCAGTTTGAAGCTGAAATTGAGCCGGGATTCGAGCTTTTCGTGAGCTTCTTCGATGATCTCGTCCGCCGGCGCAGCACCCAGTGCCCACGTGACGTCGACACTCTCGCGGAAAGCCCCGCCGAGGAGCGTGTGCACGGGGACTCCCAGGCTACGCGCCCAGGCGTCGTGCAACGCCACGTCGACGGCGGCCTTCGCGAATCGTGCATTGGCAACAACTTTTTCGATGTCGGCCATGATCGCGGTGATGTGATCCACGCGCCTGCCGACCACCACGGGAGCGATGTACTTCTCGATGATGACCTGCATCGTCTCCACCGATTCGCCACCCCACCACGGCCCGCCCGGAACGACTCCTTCGCCGTATCCGATCACCCCGTCGGAGGTGCGAATCGCGACCAGCAACAACGGCTGCGCCGTCATCGACGTGGTGGCGAACTTGTGGGGGCGAACCAGCGGAACGTCGAGGATGGTCGTCTCGATGGAGACGATCGACAGGTCTGTCATCAAATCACTTTCTTCAGAGCAGTTGTGGATCAGGCCGGATCGAGCACGAAGTCGTATGTGACCCGGTTGGTTCCGTCGGCACCTGGCTTCGGATCGAGAATCAGTTCGGGCTTCGTCGCCGTTGCCACGTCGTTCTCGATCCACTCTCCATCCTTGAAATAGAGCTGGGTGGTGATGGTGCGCTTACCGGGAGCCTTCACCATGAGGTGCAGGTGAGCCGGACGCCACGGGTGCCAGCCGGCCTTCTCGATGAACCAGCCGGTGGGGCCGTCGGTCGGGATCTGGTACGGCGCAGGCTGAATCGTGGTGATCTCGAAGCGTCCCTCGTCGTCGGCGACGATCGTTCCGCGGAGGTTGCCGTCGGGGATGTGCGGCGCGAAATGGGAGTAGTAGCCTTCGTCGTCCGCGTGCCAGAGTTCGACGGTTGCACCGCCCAACCCCTTGCCGTCGAGATCGCGAACCTGGCCCTCGAAGACCAGCTTCGATCCAACCTCGTTGTCACGCATCGGAAGTTCACACTTGGCAGGCAACGTCTTGGCATCGGCAACGTAGTACGGGCCCTCGATGCTTCCCTTGGTGCCGTGCTGACCGCGGTACGCGACCTCCTCGACGTTGTGCTCGAGGAAGACGTCCAGCCACAGGGGCCACTCGCCGAACTGGCCGATGTCGATGAGCCACTGCTTGAGGACGCGGTACTCGGGGTAGGTGATGCCGTGCTTGTCGATGACGCCTGCGAGTGCCTCGAGCACGTCCTTGGCGATGGCCGAGACGCGTTCGGGCGGGGTGTCCGCGCTGACTCGTTCCTGGAGGAACTTGTCGGTGGCGGCAGTGCCCGAACCTACTGCGGTGGGGCTCTCGGAAGTGGTCATGTGGTCCTCCTCGGGGCCGTATGTGGCTGTTACCGGGTGGGTGCCGTACTGCTGGGCTGCGTCGGCTCCCCAAGTTTGGGTTGTACGCTCTGCGTACATCTGTTACGCTGTGCGTACGCTTGTACTGTGCGCCCAGTCACAAGGTTTGTCAACCTTCGAAGGCGCCGATCGGGCATACCCGCAGATGAAAGGCCATTCCGTGAGCGAGAACGATCGCGATTACATCCAGAGCATCGAGCGTGGATTTGCTGTGCTGACGGCCTTCGACGAGAAGAACCCCAACCCGTCGCTCGCCGATCTTGCCGCCGAAACGGGTCTCTCCCGCCCCGCGGTCCGGCGCATCCTCCTCACGCTGCAGAAGCTCGGATACGTCACCGGCAACAACAGTCGGTGGTCGCTCACCCCACGCGTTCTGAGCATCGGGCAGCACTTCTCGGCATCACATGCCTTGACGGAGGCGGCGCTCCCTCGTCTGTTGGAGATCGCAGAACACACCCACGAGTCGGCGTCGCTCGGGGTGCTCGACGGTGTCGACGTGGTCTACGCCGCGCGTGTACCCGTCCGGCGGATCATGAGCATCAACGTCAGCGTCGGCACCCGAGTGCCTGCATATGCCACCTCCATGGGTCGAGCCCTGCTAGCTTGGGCGCCAACCGAAATCGTCGACAACGTCATCGCGAACTCCACGTTCGACGCCCTCACACCCACCACGATCACCGACGAAGGCGCATTCCATACCGCCCTCCGGGTGGTGCGCGAGCAGGGATACGCGCTCACATCGGAGGAACTGGAAGACGGCCTGATTTCCCTCGCTGCTCCCGTCCGCGACGCCGGTGGAAGCGTCGTCGGAGTGACAGCGTGTTCGACCTCGGCCGGACGAACATCCCCGGAAGCTTTCCGCGCCGACGTCGCGCCTTTCCTCGTCGAAAAGGCGAACCAACTCAGCGCGGACATGGGGTACCGAAGCTAGCGCCTCAACACCTCGGAAGGCAGCAATCCGTACTTACGCCGAAAGGACGACGCGAACCGTCCGGTGTGCGTGAAACCCCATCTCACAGCGACATCGGTGACCGTCGTCGAGTCGTCGGCATCCACCAGATCTGCATGGACCCGCTCGAGACGGATGTCGAGCAGGCATTCCGACGGACTCCGGCCCACGTACTGCCGAAATCCCTCCTGCAATCTCCGTACGCTGACGCCCGCCACCTCCGCCATCTCGGCTGCGGTCCACACGCGGGCCGGGTCGTCGTGCATCTCGTCGAGCACCCGCTTGACGATGCGTGGCCTGGCGTGTCGCACCGCGTCCTCGCTTTCGGGCATTGCGGCAAGGACGAATGCCGTGACCACGGCGCCGGAGAGCTGACCTGCCACCAGTTCGTTGTGCAGCACGCCGACCGGGCCGAGTATCTGATCCGACAGTGAGCGAACAAATTTCAGCCATCTGGCTCCGTCGTCGCCCCGAAGATCCACCTGATCAGGCAAGTGCATTCCGGGTCGACCGAGAACCTTTTCCATCTCACGGTCGAGGTACTGACGGTCCATCCGGACTCCGACGATCTCGCAGTCCGCACTCCACCGCGTAATTCTTGTCGTGATGTCGGGTGGACATACCGTCGCAACACCCTGCGTCGAGAGCACGTGCGAGCCCGCGAACACCGACTCGAGCTCGCCCGAGAGCGGGATGTTCACCCCATAGGCACCGGGATGATCGGATTCGACGGCGACGTCAGCTCCCCACCGAATATGAGCGATCCTCAGCGGTCCCAACTCGGTGGTGCACACCCCGACTCCACTGGCCGCATGCCGAGACAACGGCGTCAGCGTGTGCGGAAAATAGGCGTCCGAAACCGCATGACACGCCTCGTCCCAGTCGCGGGGAGCTGTACCGATCATGGAGTCGACCATCGTCCTTCTTCACCTTCCAAACCCGTGACCAGCCACATTGCCGAGCAAGGGCGCTGAACATCATTGAACACTGTGTCCCCGGTCACTTCCAAGAGAAAACGGGTACGGGCCGCGATCGGGTGCGCAATCCGGATAGCCACCGCGCTGTACGGATCGACCGAAGCCTGCGCCCGCCGTACGTTCGTCTTCACTCCCGGCGCGAGTCGCCCACTACTTCCCTCCCGCACTTCGCGGCACTCTCACTCAACCGCCATCCGACAAGGAGGTCCGGTCATGGAACAAAATCAGCTTCGAGGAATCTTCGGTCAATTCGCGAGCGGCGTCACCGTCATCACCTGTACCAATGCCGACGGTCAACCACACGGAGCCACGGTCACCGCATTCACGGCCATTTCCCTGGAACCACGGCTGTGCCAGATCACGATGACTCGCAAGTCCAAGGCGTGCGGCTACCTCGGCAACGCGCCGTTTGCGGTCAACATCCTTGCCTCCGACCAAGTGGACACGGCCATGCATTTTGCCGGCCGACCGCAGCGCACCGAACCGAGGTGGATCGACGGACCGACCGCTCCCCTGCTCGACGGCGCCGCAGCAACCATCTCGTGCGTCCCGTGGAGGGAGTACGACGGCGGTGACCACATCATCTTCATCGGCGAGATCGTCGACGCTCAGTCGAGTGGCAAGGATCCGCTTCTGTTCTACCGAAGCACTTTTCACGATCTAGGCGCTACCTCGTCGACCACAGTCTGGAACGGAAGTCAGGACGACCCCCACAGCGGCTGGTTCGACGCCACCACTTCGTTCACCCCGATTCATCTTCAGCCCGCACCCCAAACGATCTGAAAGGCTTTGCCATGACGACCACCGAAATTCCTCCCACCGGCGTCGATCCCGCAGATTCCGGAGCGCCACAGGTCAATCCGGCCGCCGATTGCGAAGCCAACCGCACGAAGAACTTCGCCACCCGACCGATGACCGGTGACGAGTACATCTCGAGCCTGCAGGACGGTCGCGAGATCTGGCTTCACGGTGATCGCGTCAAGGACGTCACGACACACCCCGCGTTCCGGAATCCGATCCGCATGACCGCGAGGCTGTACGACGCTCTGCATACGGGCGAGCACGTGGACGCCTTGACCGTTCCGACGGACACGGGCAACGGCGGTGTCACCATGCCGTTCTTCCGCACTCCGACGTCGTCGGCCGATCTGCTCAAGGAACGCGATGCCATAGCGACGTGGGCTCGTATGACCTACGGCTGGATGGGCCGTTCCCCCGACTACAAGGCGAGTTTCCTGGGCACCCTCCACGCCAACAAGGAGTTGTACGCACCGTTCCAGGACAACGCCGAACGCTGGTACCGCGAATCGCAGGAGAAAGTTCTGTACTGGAACCACGCGATCATCAATCCCCCGGTGGATCGCCAACTTCCACCGGACGAGGTCGGTGACGTCTTCATGAAGGTGGAGAAGGAAACCGACGCAGGTTTGATCGTCAGCGGCGCCAAAGTGGTCGCCACCGGATCGGCGATCACGAACTACAACTTCATCGCTCACTACGGTCTGCCGATCAAGAAGAAGCAGTTCGCCCTGATCTGCACGGTACCGATGGACGCGCCGGGTGTGAAGCTGATCTGCCGCACCTCGTACACCGAACATGCTGCGGTGATGGGCAGTCCGTTCGATTATCCGCTGTCGAGTCGCATGGACGAGAACGACACCATCTTCGTCTTCGACAAGGTGTTGGTTCCGTGGGAAAACGTCTTCATGTACGGCGACGTCGACCGGATCAACGCATTCTTCCCTCAATCGGGCTTCCTGCCGCGCTTCACCTTTCAGGGCTGCACTCGCCTGGCCGTCAAGCTCGACTTCATCGCCGGACTGTTGATGAAGGCACTCGAAGCCACCGGCGCCGGCGGCTTCCGCGGAGTCCAGACCCGTGTCGGTGAGGTGATCGGGTGGCGAAACCTCTTCTGGTCGTTGACCGAATCGATGGCACGCGATCCCGAACAGTGGGTCGGCGATTCGGTGATCCCGAAGCTCGAGTACGGCCTCACCTATCGAATGTTCATGATCCAGGGATACCCGCGGATCAAGGAGATCATCGAACAGGACGTCGCGTCGGGCTTGATCTACCTGCCTTCGAGTTCACTCGACTTCAAGAGCCCGGACGTGCGTCCGTACCTCGACAAGTACGTTCGCGGTTCCGATGGCATCACCGCTGTCGACCGCGTGAAAGTCATGAAGGCGCTGTGGGATTCGATCGGGACCGAGTTCGGCGGCCGACACGAACTCTACGAGCGCAACTACTCCGGCAATCACGAGAACGTCAAAGCGGAACTGCTCTTCGCAGCCCAGAATCGTGGACACGCAAGTTCCATGAAGGGACTGGCCGAGCAGTGCCTGAGTGAATACGACCTCGACGGCTGGACGGTCCCTGACCTCATCGGCAACGACGACGTCTCGTTCTTCAAGAACCGGTAACCCCCTCGGCAGGTAGGGCGGACTCGCGATGTCGAGTCCGCCCTGGTCGTCGTCTTCAGCAGGCATGGCCCATCAGCAGAATTCGACGAACACTGCACCCTTGGTCAGGACTAGGCAATTGCCTAGTGTGACCCGAGACACACGATGTCAAGGTGAATTCAGTACCGGACGCAGCCCCGTCCGGAAAGCGGGTCCCACCGATTTGGTCCGACAGCCCTCGGCTCTCTCGGTAGGCGCCCACTCTTATCTGGAGGACACCCATGACGGATATGTTGGATGCTGCCCGCGGCACCGACCAGTTCGCGAACATCCGCGCCGTCCTCGACGACGCGCTCGTCGAGGACCCGGAGACCGGCCGCTACCAGGTGCGGCGCAGCGTCTTCACGGACGAGCAACTGTTCGAACTCGAGATGACGCACATCTTCGAAGGCAATTGGATCTACCTCGCGCACGAGAGCCAGATCCCGAACGTCGGCGACTACTTCACCACCTACATGGGCCGTCAGCCCATTGTGATCACCCGCAACAAGGACGGCGAATTGGGTGCGCTGATCAACGCATGCAGCCACCGCGGTGCGATGCTCTGTCGCCGTAAGACCGACAACCGAACCACCTTCACCTGCCCGTTCCACGGCTGGACCTTCAACAACAGCGGAAAACTCCTCAAGGCCAAGGACGCTCGCACCGGTGGCTATCCGGAGCAGTTCAACAAAGACGGCTCACACGACCTGACCAGGGTGGCGCGGTTCGAGAACTATCGCGGCTTCCTCTTCGGCAGCCTCAACCCCGACGTGCTGCCACTCGAAGAGCACCTCGGTGACACCACGAAGGTCATCGACATGATCGTCGATCAGTCACCTGACGGACTCGAAGTTCTGCGCGGTGCATCCACCTACACCTACGACGGCAACTGGAAGTTGCAGACCGAGAACGGTGCCGACGGCTACCACGTGTCTTCGACGCACTGGAACTACGCCGCTACCACCGCTCGCCGCACCGCCGGTGAATCGTCCAACGAGACCAAAGCCATGGACGCCGGCACCTGGGGGAAGCAGGGCGGTGGATACTTCTCCTACGACTACGGCCACCTCCTGCTCTGGATGTGGTGGGGCAATCCCGAGGACCGACCCCTGTTCGAACGCAAAGCAGAACTGGAGGCTCAGTTCGGTTCCAAGAAGGCCGAATTCATGGTCGGTGCGTCGAGGAACCTCTGCCTGTACCCGAACGTCTACCTCATGGATCAATTCAGCAGCCAGATCCGGCACTTCCGTCCGATCTCCGTGGACCAGACCGAAGTCACCATCTACTGCATCGCGCCCAAGGGAGAGAGCGCCGAAGCGCGCAGCAACCGCATCCGTCAGTACGAGGACTTCTTCAATGCCAGCGGTATGGCCACCCCGGACGATCTCGAAGAGTTCCGTTCCTGCCAGAAGACCTACCAGGCAGCCGGCGCCCCGTGGAACGACCTCAGCCGTGGCGTCACACACCAGATTCCCGGTCCGAACGACGTCGCGAAGGATCTCGGCATGAATCGCGTGCTCTCGAGCGGAGCCAAGACCGAGGACGAAGGCTTGTATCCCATTCAGCACGGGTACTGGCGCGACGCCATGCTTGCGGCCGTAGATGCCGAGCAAGCCGCTTCCAACCGGACCATCTGAGGACGATCACCATGACTGTCACCACCACCAATGCCGTCGCCCTCGAAACAGTGCAGCAGTTTCTCTACCGTGAGGCTCGCTATCTGGACGATCGCGAGTTTGAGAAGTGGATCGAGTGCTACCACCCCGATTCCGAGTACTGGATGCCCGCATGGGCGGACGACGGCGAGCTGACCACGGACCCGGCCGCAGAGATCTCCCTGATCTACTACCCGAATCGCGGCGGTATCGAGGACCGCGTGTTCCGAATCAGGACTGACCGTTCCAGCGCGACAAGCCTTCCCGAGCCCCGCACCGGTCACAACATCACCAACGTGGAAGTGATCGAAGAACGCGGCTTCGTCGTCGACGTCCGCTTCAATTGGTTCACGCTGTACTTCCGCTACAACACAGTCGACACCTACTTCGGCACCTCGCACTACACGATCGACTTCTCGGGCGAGCAGCCGTTGATCATGAAGAAGAAGGTAGTCCTCAAGAACGACTACATCCATCACGTGGTCGACATCTACCACTTCTGACACGACTTCCCTTCGAATCGAGCTGTTTCCCATGAGCATTCAAGCTGCGCCGACCTTTCAAGTAGCCCTGAGTTTCGAAGACGGCATCACCCGCTTCGTCGAATGCAACACCGACGAGACCGTCGCGGACGCGTCGTACCGCGCACGAATCAACATTCCGCTCGACTGCCGCGACGGAGCATGTGGCACCTGCAAATCACTCTGTGAGTCAGGTACTTTCGACGCCGGCGACTACATCGAGGAGGCCCTGACGGACGACGAGGCCGAGCAGGGATACTGCCTTCCGTGCCAGATGGTGCCGGAATCTGATCTCGTGCTGCAGATTCCCACCACGTCGGCGGTCGCCAAGACCACTGCCGGTTCGTACACGTCCACCATCACCGAGATCATTCGCCATTCGGATTCCACGGTGGGTTTCACCGTCGCAGTCGACAACCGCGCAGATCTGGTCTTCCTCCCCGGTCAGTACGTGAACATCCTCGTTCCCGGAACCGAAGCGACGCGGTCGTACTCGTTCAGCTCCGGCCCTGAGGTCGAGTCGGCGTCGTTCCTGGTCAAGATCACCCCGGGTGGTCTGATGTCCGAGTATCTCAGTCAGCGTGCGCAGGTAGGCGACACTCTCGAATTGACCGGACCGATGGGTAGCTTCTTCCTCCGGTCAGGTCAACGGAGAGCCCTACTGCTTGCCGGTGGAACCGGCTTGGCCCCGCTGCTCTCCATACTGGAGAAGATGCGTACCGAAAGCTCCACTCGGCCCGTCCATCTGGTCTACGGCGTCAGCTCCGACACCGATCTCGTCGAACTCGACAAACTGCACGACTACGCGAAGTCTCTACCCCAGTTCACCTTCGACTACTGCGTATCCGATCCCGACAGCACAGCACCGAACAAGGGCTATGTCACGGGCTTGATCGAGCCCGATCACCTCGACGACGGCAACGTAGACGTCTACCTGTGCGGCCCGCCGCCGATGGTCGAAGCCGTACGTCTGCACTTCAAGGACGTATCGATCACACCCACGAACTTCTACTTCGAAAAGTTCAACAATGCGGCAGCACCGGCTGATTCACCGGCAGCCTCGGCCGAAGAATCAGCTGCCGGCACGTACGAGATCGGTGAAGAACATCTGCCGGTCACGGAGTCGGACGCACAGTTCGACGCTCGGATGGCCCTCGAACTCGGAGCAATGGAACTCACGATCGGCCGCCTCACTCCGGCACAGTTGACGGAGTACCGCATTCTGGCGGAGAACTCGGCTGCTTCCATCGACCGCGATCACTTCACGGACGCAGCGGCATTCACCGAAACCAATGCCCTGTTCCACGACTTCCTCTTCCGCTGCACCGGAAACGAAGTGCTGCTGCAGGCATACCACCGTCTCGAGGTCACACAACTGATGAACCGAGTGCTCCGCACCGCCGATTGGGTGGACGAACATGTCGCGGAGGATCACTCACGTATCGTGAGTGCATTCGAGCAGAATGATCGCGCCGCGGCCCGTGATCTGATCGTCCAGCACAGCGAACACGCCAAGTCGACGATGCACCGCGCCATCACTGACGCTCGGGAAAGTGTGGCGTCGTGAGCACGAGATTCTTCGCCGGCCGGTTCGACGACCGGGTCGTGGTCGTCACCGGAGCGGCTCAGGGGATCGGGCGCAGCGTTGCCGAAAGAGTTTCCGCAGAAGGTGGTTCCGTCGCGCTTGTGGATCGAGCTGAACTGGTTCACGACATCGCGACACCGCTGGAGCGTTCCCATTCAGTGACCGCGGATCTCGAGACGTTCGAAGGCGCCCAGAATGCAATAGACTCCGCATTGGAGCGCTTCGGACGCATCGACGTCCTGGTCAACAACGTCGGTGGGACCATCTGGGCCAAACCCTACGAGCACTACACGCCGCAGCAGATACAAGCCGAGGTCACACGATCACTGTTCCCCACGCTCTGGACGTGTCGCGCCGTACTGCCCCATCTGATCGAGCAGGCGAGCGGCACCATCGTCAACGTCTCCTCGGTCGCCACCCGCGGTGTCAACCGTGTTCCTTACGCGGCGGCCAAGGGCGGGGTCAGCGCGATCACCGCTGCACTGGCGATGGAAGTCGCGCAGTACGGAATACGCGTCGTGGCAACCGCTCCCGGCGGAACCGAGGCGCCACCACGCGTCGTGGCACGCGGGCCGGGTGCCGAGACCGACGAGGAGAAAGCCTGGTACCAGCAGATCGTCGACCAGACCGTCGACTCGTCGCTACTCAAGCGTTACGGCACCCTGGACGAACAGGCTGCTGCTATCACTTTCCTTGCCTCCGAAGAGGCTTCGTATGTCACCGGAACGGTTCTGCCCGTCGCCGGTGGCGACCTCGGCTGAATCCAGCCTCCCCCGATTCCTGATCTCTCGAACGGAGATTCGCCATGTCCTCGATCGAACGTGGTTCCTGGGCCAGTGCCCGCCATCGCTCGTCAGTGTTGTGGGTGGTCACCATCGCCGCCATTGCCATTCTGTTCGACGGATACGACCTGGTCGTGTACGGCACGATCCTGCCCGTACTCATGGACGACCCCAGCCATATCGGCACCTTGACCGCATCTCAGGCCGGCGCGTTGGGTTCGTATGCACTCGTCGGAGTGATGGTCGGCGCACTGACGTGTGGAGCGATCGGCGATCACTTCGGTCGCCGAAAGATGATGCTGGTCAACATCATCTGGTTCTCGGTCGGAATGGCACTGGCAGCGTTCGCCACCAGCATCACCACCTTCGGTCTGCTGCGGTTCTTCACCGGCATCGGTGTCGGTGGGCTTGTCGCCACCGCCGGAGCCATGATTGCCGAGTTCGCGCCGCCGGGACGCCGCAATCTGTTCAACGCCATCGTCTACAGCGGTGTCCCGGCCGGTGGCGTCATGGCTTCCGTCCTGGCGATCGTTCTCCGTGATTCCATCGGATGGCGTGGACTGTTCCTCATCGGCGCCCTGCCATTGGTGTTCCTGTTCCCACTCGCCTGGTTCAAACTGCCCGAGTCTCCCGCGTGGCTGATTGCTCGCGGACGTGTCGAGGAAGCTCGCGCCATTTCCTCGAAAACCGGAATTCCATTGCCTGTCGGTACAGATCGACCCAACGACGCCGTAGCCGAGAAGGTCGGCTTCCGAGCGTTGGCGAGCAGACAATATGTCTGGGGCACCGCGCTTCTCGGCCTCATGAGCTTCGCCGGCCTCCTCCTGACCTACGGACTGAACACCTGGCTGCCCAAGATCATGGAAAACGCGGGATACAACGCGAAGGGTTCGCTCTCGTTCCTGTTGGTACTCAACGGCGGTGCCATCATCGGTGGACTTCTCGCCTCCAAGATCGCAGACGTAACCGGTCCACAGCGGGTTGTCGCAACCACCTTCGGCCTGGCCGCACTCGCCCTGCTCCTGTTCACATTCGGGTTCCCGCTTCCCGTACTCCTCGCCTCCGTTGCCATCGCGGGTGTCGGAACCATCGGTACTCAGGTTCTGATCTACGGATTCGTGTCCAACTACTATTCGACGGCCGCTCGGGCCGCAGGTGTCGCGTGGTGCGCCGGATTCGGACGTCTGGGCGGGATATTCGGGCCACTGATCGGCGGAAGTTTGATCAGCGCCGGAATCAGTTCCGAATCGGCGTTCTACGTCTTCGCCGGCATCGCGGTGCTGGGCGCCATCGTCACCTTCTTCGTGCCGAAGCAAGCACCTGATCTGGGTGCCACTGCACTTCGATCCGATGGAGACCGTGCCGAAAAGGAAACCCGTGGTGAGCCCGGCGTTACGGTAGTCGGGTGACACTTCGTGACCTGTTGCTCGGCCGAGAACGCGAGCTCGCCGTTCTCGGCCGAGCCTTGGCCGCGGCAGAGACAGGAGTGCCGACTCTCGTGCTGGTCGAAGGCGATGCCGGTAGCGGTAAGTCCACTCTCGTCGACCGGTTCGCCGAAATCTCTTCCGCTCATACGCTCCGCCGCGCTCGTGGGCTGGAGTGGGAATCGAACACTGCCTTCGGAGTAATCGAACAACTACTCGAACGTCCGGTTTCCAACTCGGACCCGGTCGCCGTTGCACACGAGATCGTCGACGCAGCGGAGCAACTGACCCTGATCGTCGTCGACGATGCCCATCACAGCGATGTCAGCTCGCTTCAGGCAATCACCTCCGCCCTCCATCGAGGCCGAACGGCACCACTGCTGTTCGTCCTCGTCGCCGAGGAAACGCCGTTCCTGCGCGAGGATGTCAGGCAGATTCTCGACCTGCACTGGTCGACGCGTTTGCACATCAGCCCGATCGACGCACCCGTCATCATCGACATCGCGCGCATGCGAAGCGGAATCGACCTCAGCTCCGGCGTCGCGCTTGCCCTTCAGGACTTCACCGCGGGCAACACACTCGACATCGTCTCGCTTCTCGACGAGCTGCCACCTACCTATTGGACCCAATGGCACCGAACTTTGCCCGTCCCTCGCCATCGTGCAGTATCGATCGCCGCCGCCCTCGCTACGTGTTCGGCGGGAGCACGAACGTTGATCGAAGCCGCAGCAGTTGTCGGGCGCAGCACGACGTTGTCGCATCTTGCTCAGCTAGCCGAAATCGACGACGTGGTCGGCGCCTTGGACAGCGCCTTCGCCAGCGGCCTCCTTTCTGTCCACGAGCAGCACGGCAGCACCGAGGTGTCACTGAGCAGCACGATGGTCACGGCCGCAGTGCGCGGGGCGTTGGGACCCGCGCACTTGCATCTGCTGCACACACGCGCAGCCGAGATCGCTTGGGGAGAAGGTGAACGGCTTTTCCACCTTGCCGCTGCCAGCACCACACATGACGAGGACCTCGCCGCCGAACTCGTTGCGTACGCATCACTACGAGCATCCGACGGCGCGTGGTCGGAAGTCGCCGACGCCATGGTCACGGCAAGCCGTCTCACCACGGCCCGAACCGAACACGAGGACCGACTGCTCCGCGGAGTCGACGCGCTGACCGGATCGGGTGACATCCCCCGCGCCATGGTCTTCGTGCCGGAGATCGAGAGTATTTCGCGCGGGCCTCTCCGCGACGCCGTCCTCGGCTACCTCGCCATCCATAGAGGGCGACCGACCGAGGCCGCCGATCTTCTGACCAGAGCGTGGGACAGCTGCAGCGTGGATCGTGAGCCAGGCATCGCTGCGATGATCGCCCAACGAATGGTCCTGCATTCTCTGGCTCGGCTCGATGGCACGGCGCTCGTCGAGTGGGTTGACCGTGCAGTCGAATTGGTGGGCCCTTCTGATCCCGCAGCAGTGGAGTCCGAAGCGATCAAGGGTCTCGGGCTCGGTGCTACCGGAAGAACCGAGAATGCGCTCGCGGCATACGCCGAACTCTCCGATCGTGTCCGCCCCGGAGCCCAAGCACAGCGCTTCCAGATGGGACGCGGATGGCTCGAGCTTGCGTTGGACCACCCGGAGTCCGCCAGACGCGACCTCGAAAGTGCGGTGTCCACAGAGTTTTCCAGTGGTTCGGCAAGAATCTCACTGTGGGCACAGGCCTGGCTCGCCCGCACTCAATTCGCTCTCGGCGCCTGGGACGAAGCGCTCTCGACCGTCGAGGGCGCCGGTGCCGAGGTGGATCGGTTCGAGATCGAGATCATCCGGCCGTTGGTCCACTGGTCGGGAGCACAGATTCACGCTCTGCGCGGCAACTGGGAACTGGCCCGTGACCATGTGCGACGTGCGTACGCCGGCATTCACGCCTACGAAATCATGTATGTTCCTGCACTTCTCGCCAGGGCCCAGGTTGCCGAGGCCGCCGCCGACTACGCCGAAGTTCTGGTGGCGCTGGCTCCGCTCACCTCGAGCAAGGCGCAACAATGGCTCGACGAGCCGGGCTTCTGGCCGTGGGTCGATCTCTACGCCAATGCATTGGTCATGGTCGGGCGAGCTGATGATGCCGACGCCTTTCTGCAACCACACGAGCAGACCGCACGACGTCGGGAGCACCGCTCAGCTGCGGCACGTCTCGGCTACGTTCGCGGCCGGATCCACGGCGCACGGGGCGAACTCGACTCGGCAAGAGAAAGTTTCGATGCTGCACTACTCGGCATCGAGACGCTGCCGCTCCCCTACGACCGAGCCCGAATCAATTTTGCCTACGGCCAAACTCTCCGCCGGGCCGGGAAACGCGCGGAGGCCGACGTCGTCCTCCGCGCCGCCCGCGAGCTGTATCACTCGTTGGGCGCCGCTACTTACGTCGAGCGCTGCGAGCGCGAACTCCGCGCGGGCGGGTTGAACCTCTCGCGGACGGAGAAGGGAATCACCGACCTGACCCCGCAAGAACGAGCCGTCGCCGACCTTGTCGCAGCGGGCAAGTCCAACAAGGAAGCTGCCGGCGAATTGTTCCTCTCCGTCAAGACCATTCAATATCACCTCACGCGCGCGTACGCGAAACTCGGACTGCGATCACGGAGCGAACTCGCGGCTTTGTTCCGCGACCGAGGGCTTTCGGATCCGCATCAGGAGAACTGAGAACATGCCGGACACTTCGACGACCGCGCCCGTTCGCGTCGTCACCGAGCCACTCCCGCAACCGCTCTACGGCCCGAAGCGGGTCTTGCGCGACTTCGGCGGAACGTCCATTGCCAACGGAATCATCGGCATCGTCTTCTCGGCCACCGGGCCGGTGGCGGTCATTCTCGCTGCGGGGTTGGCGGGTGGACTGAGTCAAGCCCAATTGGCCTCTTGGCTTTTCGGTGCCTTCTTCGTCAACGGCATTCTCACCATCACGGCTTCCTGGCTGTACCGGCAGCCGCTGGCCTTCTTCTGGACGATTCCCGGAACCGTTGTCGTCGGAGCGTCGTTGGAGCATCTGCCGTGGGAGCAAGTGCTCGGAGCGTTCTTCGCGACCGGCGCCCTGATCTTGATGTTGGGATTGACAGGGTGGGTCACACCGATCATGGCCGCATTACCCTTGCCCATCGTAATGGCAATGGTGGCAGGCGTTTTCCTTCATTTCGGAACGGATTTGGTCGAAGCGCCCGCCCACGACGCGGTGATCGCTCTGCCGATGATCGCCACCTTTGTCGCTCTGAGCGTGTTCACCAAGCTGGGAAGATTCGTTCCGCCCGTTCTCGGCGCGTTGATCGTCGGCGTGGTCGTGATACTCGCGGCCGGAAGATTCAACTCCGCCGGCGACGCGCACGAGTGGCTGGCGCATCCGATGCTGACCACGCCAACCTGGTCTTGGCAGGCGATGATCGAACTGGTTGTACCGCTGGCGATCACAGTCGTCGTCGTGCAGAACGGCCAAGGAATCGCAGTCCTCCGCGCAGCGGGTCATCAACCGCCGATCGGGGCAGCAACGGTTGCCTGCGGTGTGTTCTCTCTCGTGAACGCGGCGGTGGGTTGTGTCTCGACGTGCCTGACCGGGCCGACGAACGCATTGCTCACGGCGTCGGGAGAGCGGACACGCCAATACACCGCCGGAATCTTCTGCGGCTTACTCGCCGTCGTCTTCGGACTGTTCGCCCCGACTTTCGTCGCGATGATGTTGGGAACTCCGACGGCATTCATCGTCACTCTGGGTGGTCTGGCCATGCTCAAGGCCTTACAGGGAGCCTTCGTGACCGCATTCGGCGGGAAATTCACCTTCGGCGCTTTGATCGCGTTCCTCGTGACGATCTCCGACATCGAACTACTCAATATCGGAGCCGCTTTCTGGGGACTCGTCTTCGGGGTCATCGCCTCGCGCATGCTCGAACGAGCCGACTACACCTGACATGCGAATATTCGCATACTCGACTTTGACAATCATTTACATTAAGCAGTAGATCTATACCCATGCACCTCAACACCCGCATGTCGCGGCGCCTCACCCTTGCCACATCAGTAGGCCTCTCACTCGCCCTCGTTACGGGTTGCTCGTCCGACAACAAGGACTCCGCCCAGTCCGAAACCACGACCACGACGTCGGCCGCACCAACCGAACAGGCCTCGGCAACACCACGTCTCGCCGTGTCGTACGACGGCGGCGTCCTGGTGCTGGATGCAACTTCCCTCGACGTGGTCGGCGAGACCGAGATCGACGGCTTCACCCGACTCAACCCGGCCGGCGACGGTCGCCACGTCATGATCTCTGCCGGCGAAGCATTCAAGGTGCTCGACACCGGCACGTGGTCTTCGGCTCACGGTGATCATTCTCATTACTACACAGCCGATCCCGCGATGTCCGAGGTCGAGTTCGCAGCCAACGAGCCCGGACACGTCGTACGCCATGCCGGAAAAACCGTTCTCTTCAACGACGGCTCGGGACTCGTCGAGATCTTCGATCCGGCGCAGTTGGCAAAACGCCAACCCCGCGTCGAGACGTACACCACGCCAGAACCCCATCACGGCGTTGCGGTCGCACTTGCCGACGGCAGCCTGTTGACGACCATCGGAAATTCGGAGTCCCGCAACGGCATTGCCATCCTCGATGCCGACCGCAAGGAAATCCTGCGCAACGAACAGTGCCCCGGTGTCCACGGCGAAGCAGTCGCTGCCGGCGAAGCCATCGTGCTGGGCTGCCAGGACGGGTTGCTCGTGTACAAGAACGGAGCGATCACCAAGGTCCAGAGTCCGGATGCATACGGCCGCATCGGAAATCAGGCAGGCTCGGAGGAGTCGGACATCGTGCTGGGTGATTACAAGACCGACAAGGACGCCGAACTCGAACGTCCGCAACGGGTCTCGCTGACCAACACGACGACGTCCGAACTTAAGCTCGTCGACCTCGGCACCAGCTACACCTTCCGCTCACTCGGCCGCGGACCACACGGAGAGGCACTGGTGCTCGGCACAGACGGCGCCATCCACGTCATCGACCCGAACACCGGCGTCGTCACCAAGAAGATCGCCGTCATAGACGCATGGACCGAGCCCACCAAATGGCAAGAGCCCAGGCCCGCGCTCTTCGTAGAAGATCACACCGCTTACGTCACCGACCCAGCGTCGAAGAAGCTGATCGCAGTCGACCTCGAGGACGGCAGCATCCTGACCGAGACCACTCTCGATCACGCCCCCAACGAATTGACCGGTGTCACCGGCTGATTCAGATCCTCACCTCAGGCCCCCATCTCACACCGAGATGAGGGCCTGAGCCGTTCTCGTGCTTCGCCTACTGACCAGGGAATCTCATACCCAGGCAATCCTCGAGGTGCTACGACGCGCATCTCAGAGAATCGAAGCCGTTGTCGCCAGCTCTGCTGGAGCTGAGCGATGAGCAGGACCACGATTGACCGCGGCACAAGTCAGCATGGAATAACTCCGTGTGGAGGTTCGTTGGAGATGGTGTCGGTGTTCGATTCTTTGCCCCGGGTACCACCCCAGAATTGCCACTTCGAGTGGCCACTTGCCGAGAGGCGCAAGACGGGCACCGACGCGCTGGAGCCGCTGGACACCTTTCGGTGCCAGCGGCTTTGTCGTCTGAATGATCAGGCTGGGTTTTCGCCGGCAGCGACGTCGAGGATCCACGTCACCCCGAACGCATCGGTGAGCATGCCGAAACCGGGGCTCCACGCCGCGGCGGCAAGACCCTCGATGATCGATGCACCAGCAGAGAGTTTGGCCCAGTAGTTCTGCACCTCTTCGAGGGTTTCACCGCGAACCGAGACGAAGAACGGTTGGTCGGTGATCGTGGTGCCGTTCTCGCGGTGTGTCGAGCCTGCGTTGCCGGCCGAGCCGCCCGACTGTCCAGGGATGTCGTATGCCATCACACAGAAGCCGTCCTCTGTCTCCACCTGGCCGAACACGACGTTCTCAGCGCCGGGCACCTCCTTGGGCATCCCGAAGTCGCCGTAGGTTGCGATCGTGACCTGGCCACCGAAGACGGACTGGTAGAACTCCAGAGCCGCGCGGGCGTCTCCGCGGAAGTTGAGGTGGGTCGTTGTCTTGATGCTCATGTCTGCTCCTGGTACGAACGTCGCTCGGGTTTTCCCTGACAACGTCGACTCTCACAGCCGTATAGGACTGTTTTCGTCCTAGACTCGTCGTAGTCTCACCGCATGGCGACCACCACTCGACTCTTGAATCTGCTGTCCCTCTTGCAGACGAGACGCGACTGGCCGGGCGCTCTACTCGCCGAGCGGCTCGACATCAGCCATCGCACGGTCCGCCGCGATATCGACCGGCTCAGGGAGATGGGTTACCGCATTGCGGCGACCATGGGCCCGGACGGCGGATACCGACTCGACGCCGGCAGCGAGCTGCCACCCCTGCTGTTCGACGACGATCAGGTCATCGCACTGGCAGTTGCGCTGCAGGCGGCGACGCTGACCGGCGTCGGTATCGAAGAGGATGCGGTTCGAGCGTTGACCACTGTGCGGCAAGTGATGCCGTCGCGTCTGCGCCATCGCCTCGACGCGCTCAGTTTCACCACGATTTCGGCCGGTTCCGGCGACGCAGACTCCGTGTCCCCTGAGGTGCTCGTAGCGATTTCCGCTGCAGTCCGCGGTCGCGAGGTGTTCCGCTTCGATTACTCGAACGACCACTCAACCGACAACAGCGAAATAACACCCCCGCGCCGAGTGGAGCCGCATCATCTGGTGACCTCCAAGCGTCGCTGGTATCTCGTCGCGTGGGATCTCGCGCGAGACGACTGGCGAATCTTCCGCGCCGATCGCATCACCCCACGCACCCCGAACGGTCCCCGGTTCACGCCGAAGGAAATCCCCGGCGGCGACGTCAGCGAATACGTGTCCGCGCGCTTCAAAGGATCGGAACATATCAACAATTGGCCGTGCCATGGCAAGGTCGTTCTCCATCGACCAGCCAGTTATGTTCTTCCCTTTGTCGGGGAAGGCATCGTCGAAGATCTTGGCCCCGAGCAGTGCAGTCTCGAAGCCGGATCATGGTCTTGGACGGCGCTGGCAGCCTCCTTCAACCGATTCGACACCGACATCGATGTCGTCGGCCCGGCAGAACTTACCCACGCTTTCGCGCAACTCGCCGCCCGCAACGCCGCGACTGCTGAGAGTTAGTCAGTCGTCTCGAATGAGATCCAGGTCTCCAACGCAACCGTGCGCCCGCGGGTTCGTGATAGCTTTCAAGTCCTCAGAGGACCTGAGGACTTGAAGACCTGAACGAAGGGATGCCCAAGGAGATGAAGAAGGGGCAAGTTGCATTTCTCACCGGCACACACGTCGTGAACGATCTGTACCAGGGGGCTGTGCCTGCACTGTTGCCGTTCATGATGCTCGAACGCGGATATTCCTATTCCGCGGTCGCCGGAATCACGCTCGCCGCGACCGGACTATCCAGTGTCGTGCAACCTGCATTCGGCATGCTGGTCGATCGAAAGAGCCGAAACTGGTTGGTACCGACAGGTTTTGTGACGGCCGCAGCAGGCATTGTCGTGGCAGCGATGAGCACCACCTACATCGTCACTTGGCTGGCAATTGCCGTGGCCGGCATCGGCATCGCCGCATACCATCCTCCCGCCACAAATTTGGCGCGCGCGGCTGGAGGTCATTCACAGAAAGCCATGAGCGTGTTCTCCGTGGGCGGTACGTTGGGCGCCTCGCTGGCGCCACCGTTTGTCACGCTCGTGGTTGGCTCACTCGGTTTGTCCGGCGGCTATCTACTCGCAGTTCCTGCAGCGGTGGCGGCTATTTGGTGGATGGTCGCCCAGTCGCGATCGGTCAACACGGGTGCGGCCGAGTCAGCCCAGTCGTTGAGTGCGCAACTGGCAGCGAACGGTCCCGTGTCAGACGATTGGCGCTCGTTCACACGACTCGTGCTGGTAACGGTCTGTTGGTCAATTCCGTACGTGACCACACTGTCGTTGGTCTCACCGTTCGTGCTCAACGCACTGAACGGATCGTCCTCGAGCGCTGCAATCGTGTTGTCCTCCTTCACATTGGCAGGAGCGGCCGGAACGCTACTGGGTGGAGTCCTCGCGGACCGTCGTGGTCGACGCGCATCCATCCGACTCGGCTACCTGCTTGCGGTACCTTCACTGGCGCTGCTCGCTGCCGCTCCGAACGTTGCAGTTGCCGAATTGGGAATCGTCTGTCTCGGATTTGCTATGTTCCTGCCCTTCGCACCACAGGTGACATTGGCGCAGGACTACCTACCGAATCGCCCCGGCACAGCAAGTGGGGTGACACTCGGACTAGCGATGTCCGTGGGAGGCATCGCATCTCCACTGTTCGGCTACCTGGCAGATCACTTCGGACCGCGCATGGCGATCGGGGCGACAACTGCAGTGCTGTTCGTCGGCGCCGTCATCGCATTCACCTTGCGCGATCGACGCCTCGACCCGGAAGACGAGACGGAGCGCGAACTGGACGTCATCGCCCTTCGATAAACCAAAAGACGGCCCCGTAGTCTGAAGATTCATCGGAGGACATGAAGTATTACTCGGTGAGCCGCTCCATTGCGGTTCACCGAGTCAGTCAGGAGCAGTCACATGGCAGTGCGCCAGATCAAGCAGCAGTCGCTGGTACAGAAAGCCGCGGACGAACTTGCGCGCCTCATCGGCGACGGCGAGTGGCCGGTCGGGACCAAAATCCCGAACGAGCAGGATCTGAGCACACTCCTCGGAGTCGGGCGTTCGACCGGCAGAGAGGCAGTTCGCGCACTGATTGCGTCGGGCCAGCTCTACTCGCATCAAGGGTCCGGCACCTACGTCATGTCCTCGACACCGGTCACAGAACTCGAGCGAGAACTCAAACGCTCGGACCGCCGCGAAGTCTACGAAGTACGCAGACTCCTGGAAGTGGAAGCGGGCCGCCTGGCTGCCATGCGCCGAACTTCGGCCGACGTCGATCTGTTACAGGCAGCACTCGAAGCCCGTGAAAATGCCTCGACACCAACAGAATTTGTCGACGCTGACATGGAACTACATCGCGCCGTGGTGAATGCTGCGCACAACAGCGTGCTGTCGATGGTGTTCGATTCATTCATCGAAACGCTCCGCAACTCGGCCCTGGACGTGATCACCGACGTCGCGGCGCGAGACCCCGAATCGATCGACGACGAAGCCGCTGCCCACCGAGATCTAGTGGAAGCCATCGTCGCGGGTGATGCCGACGCTGCCAGCGCGGCAACGCGCAGGAACATGGACGGGCTCGACTGACCCTCTCTATCGTTGTCAGGCATGACGTCCACATCGCTCCCTCCACGGGGTCTCCGGATCGGTCTGTCCGCCATCGCGTGGCTAAACCTGCTCTCTGCGCTCGTAGGAATGGCGGGCCTGACGATCGGCGGCGGGATGGGCCTGCCTCCTGAGTGGATCGAGGGAACCGTCTTCCCTTCATATTTCTGGCCCGGAATCCTCCTCGGCGTTGTCGTCGGAGGCATCCAGGCCGCCGCGCTCTTCGCTCAGCACAACAGGTTCCGTCTGACGTGGGGCCTGCACGCGGCCGCCGGCCTGACCATGATGATCTGGATCTTCGTCGAGATCGCCATCGTTCTCGCCTGGTCGCCGCTGCAGGGCATCTTCTTCACCACCGGACTAGTCCAGACGATCCTCGCCGTTCTCGCACTCGGCGCCTGGCCTCACCCCTTCCTCCAACGAGTCGAGTAATGACGGAACCTGTTCTCGAACAACAGAATCACGACGGCCGGGCCCACCTCACCTTCTCGAAAAAGCCCTTGACTCGAAAGTATGTTCGAGTATGATGGGAGGTGGAACGGGGGGTTCTCATGACGATCAACATCACCGAAGATGCCGTCACCGACGTGGTCAACAACTCCGCCGTGGGTGTGCGCGGACGATTGTGGCGGC
>NZ_JARVSY010000011.1:0-58097 GCF_030208925.1 Rhodococcus sp. MEB032 | reverse complement strand
CGCCGTGTGCTATCCCGGGTGCCCCGACATGACGTTGATCGAACACATGGTGAGCTACCACGCCGTTCTCGTCACGCTGGACCGACAGGGCGTGGCCGTGCGGGTTCTCCGGCCCACAACCAAGACAGTCGGGGTGGTGGGGCGGTAGATCAGGCGACTCGGAAGTCGTGCTCCAGAACGAGCGCGCCCAGTTCTCGACAGCGGGGCCGGCCGACCCGCTGACCTCGTCCGGAATTCTTTTCATGGTCGGACCTCTCTGTCGTGAAACCGTGCCGAGTCTGTCGCGTCTTCGCGCGCTCGGCCTGCACCGCAGCATCCGGTCGGTCGTTCGTCCGACCGGTCGGCGCACTCGCCCCCGCCATGATTACCACGAGCGGGAGTCTTCTCACTCAACGCACCTCCCGGCCCGATAGCGCACACGACGCGGCCGTCGAGCCGAAAATGGTGACCGCGAAACATCGAGGGCTTCCGTCGGCGGGCTGAATTGTTGTCGGCGTGGGGCAGGGATCAGGGTCTGTTGCCGAGTAACGACACGGCATCGATGCAGCGTCCACCGAGAGGCGTCCGACTGTTCCGTCCGGCAACTCTTCGGTCGTTCGGTGCCTCCGCACGCCTGGGGCGATCCGGCGCGGGCGGCTGCAGCACAGTGCGATGCGCCGTTTACCGCGAGGTGGTTCGGTCGGGTTCAACTCCCGAGACTTCGAGCCCTTCTGGTGGGGGGTAGGGGAGGGCTCATCTGGTTGCCACCTTTAAACTCGATAGCCCGCGGAAGGACAGCCCGGTACGCCAGCGAGGCTGTTCGACGAGCTGGAGACCGGGAAAACGAGCCACCAGGATCGGGAACAGTAGGGATCCTTCGAGCCGGGCCAGCGGCGCGCCGAGACAGAAGTGAATGCCGGCGCCGAACGACAACGGTGGGACTCCGGTTCGGGTGATGTCGAGCTTATCCGGGTCACAAAATCGGTCCGGATCTCTGTTGGCCGCCCCGAGCAAGGTCAATACGATCTGACCGGGATGTAGATCGACTCCTGCCAGCCGTGTCGGCTCGAGCACCGTGCGCCCGTTGGTCTGGACGGGGGAGTCGTAACGCAACAATTCTTCGACGGTATTGCTCGCCAAGTCGGGCCTGGCACCCAGTTCGCGCATTTGGTCGGGGTGAGCGAGCAGCGCGGCGACACCGTTGCCGATGAGGTTTGTGGTGGTTTCGAACCCTGCGGCGAACAACAGAATCGCGGTGCCGACGCATTCGTCGTCATCCAGGATGTCGTCGCCGTGCGCGACGGCGAGTCGGCTGAGTAGGTCATCGGCGGGGCGGGCGCGTTTGACCGCCAACAGGTCAGCGAAATACATGGCAAGTTGGTTCTCGGCTTCACAGGCGGCGGTCAGAGCCTCAACATTGGCTCCGGGTTCCAGTGAGGCGAGCAGGGCACGCACCAATGGCGCGGCAACTGCCCGATCGGCCGCGGGAACTCCCAGAAGTTCGCCTATCACATTCACAGGCAGCGGGAGCGCCAGATCGGTGATGATGTCGACGAAGACCTGTACCTCCATGACGTTAAGTAGGTGATGGATCTGTGTGATGATGCGGCTGCGCAACTCGTCAATGTGTCGAGGGGTGAACACGTCGGCCACCAGTCGACGCAGCCGGTGATGGTCAGGGGGGTTACGGAACAGCATGGTGCGCCGGAATCGATGCATGGCCCGACGTTGCAGCTCGTCAGGGATCTCGGACAAGCCGAAGCCCAGCGACTCGTCGGCCTTGCCGAGTCTGCGGTCGCGGAGCGCCGCCGCGCAATCGTCGTAGCGACTCAATACCAGCACCCCCGATCGCGTAACCAAGACGGGGCGCGTCTCTCGCAGCCGTCGGAACGCTTCGTAAGGTCCGGCTGCGCCGTGATCGGTGAGTAAGGCGTCCAGGAGCAGTTCCCTCTCGGTCGGTACATTCATGCTTGCCTCTTAGTATTCGCCTGTGACTGCAGGAAATGTTCGACGTCGACCAGGATGAACAGGGCGGTCGCCGTGGTGACCGATCGACCCTCTATATCCTCGATCCTGGCCGCGAGATTCAATTTCCGGCCATCGCGAGACCGTGTATCGGCGTGCAGGGTGTAAGGCGTGGCAAGCAGAACCGGCGCGAGGTAGTCGAGTTCGAGACGGCGCGTCACGCCGAGTTCTCCGACCGTGTAGAGCAGGAAACCGAAAAGATCGTCGATTACGGTCGCCACCGCGCCGCCGTGTGCTATCCTGGGCGCCCCTACGTGACGTTGGTCGAAGAGGTGGTGAGCAACGACGCCGTCTCGGCAACGCCGTACCGACAGGTAATGCCCGTGCGGGTTCGTCGGCCCGCACCCAAGACAGTTGGGGTGGTGGGGTGGCAACTCAGGCGAGCTAGATTCTTCCAGCGGCCGGAATGAGCGCACCCAGTCCTCCATGTCTGGGTCGACCGACCCCCCGACCGCATCCGAAGCTTTGCCCATGGTCCGACCTTCCTGTCGATGAAACCGCGCTTAATGCCGGTCTCGAGTGTGACCGTTATGCAAATACACCTGAGCGCACTCCGGAGAGTGCGGTGGCAGCCCTTCGCTCAACTCCACGTTGGTCAGGCGAGGTGTCCCGCCCAACGGGAGATCACGACCCCATCTCCTTCACCAGTGCCGTAGTCTGCGATGGACGCCGGTGTCGTGAAAAACTTCCCGCCCCGCGTTCCATCTGCCTCGTCCTATTCAGAACTCCGGTTGGAAAAAAATTTCCTAGATTTCGATGACAGCTAGCTCTCCTTCGGCGTGCAGGGAGCGTAGGCGCTTCTTGTCGAACTTGCCGACTGAGGTCTTGGGCACCTCGGAGATGAAGCACCAACGCTCGGGCAGCCACCACTTGGCGACCTTGCCGTCGAGGAAGTCGCGCAGATTAGCAGGTGTGGGCTCGTGGCCCTCACGTGGAACGATCACCGCGAGGGGGCGTTCTTGCCACTTCTCGTCCGGCACTCCGATCACAGATGCCTCGAGCACGTCTGGATGACCGGCAAGCAGCAGTTCGAGCTCGACCGAGGAGATCCACTCCCCGCCGGACTTGATCACGTCCTTGGCGCGGTCGGTCAGCGTCACGAAATTGCGTGCATCGATCCGCCCGACGTCGCCGGTGCGTAACCACCCTTCCTGAAACTTCTCACTGTCATGCTCCTCGCCGACGTACGAGCCGGTAATCCAGGGCCCGCGTGCTTGCAACTCACCGACCGCTTCGCCGTCGTGCGGGAGCTTATTGCCCTCGTCGTCGACAATCCTCAGCTCCACCCCTGCAACCGGGCGGCCTTGGGTGGCGCGCAGGCGCCAGCGCTCCTGCACATCGAGCGATACCGGTGGGCGTGCGATGGCGGCCAGCGGCGAGGTTTCGGTCATTCCCCATGCCTGGACGACCTGCACGCCGTACCTCTCCTCGAAGGCCTCCATCAGGTGAAGGGGTACTGCGGAACCACCGCAGGCGACCAGACCGAGAGAGGAGATGTCATAGCTGGAGTTTGCCTCCAAGAAGTTTAAGACGTCATTCCAGATCGTCGGAACTGCGCCCGCGACGGTCGGCCTCTGCGCGTCGATGAGCCGCACCAGCGGCTCAGCCTGCAGGAACCTGTCAGGCATGAGTAGGTCGGCGCCCGACATAAGGGCGGCATAGACTAGTCCCCAAGCGTTGGCGTGGAACATCGGCACGATGGCAAGGATCCGATCATCGCAGCTGACTCGCAGTCCGTCGGCGGCGCAGGCCGCCATCGAATGCAAGTACGTCGACCGGTGGCTGTAGGCGACCCCTTTGGGGTTGCCGGTGGTACCCGAGGTATAACACATAGCGGCTGCGGACTGCTCATCGAGATCAGGCCAGTCGAACGTATCGGACTGAGAGGCGAGGAACTCCTCGTACCCCACGACCCTGACCCCGTCACGGTGCAGCGGGGTAAGGTCCACTTCGCCGGTCACGACGACGGTGTGCACGCTGGTGAGCTGCAGCAGTACAGGGGCCAGCAAGGGCAGCAGGCTTCCATCGAGAATTACGACCTGATCCTCGGCGTGGTTGCCGATGTAGACAAGTTGATCAGGGGTGAGACGTAGGTTCAGGGTGTGCAGCACTGCGCCCATCGAGGGCACCGCACAGTAGGCCTCAACATGCTCCTGGTTGTTCCACATAAAGGTCGCAACACGCTCATCGCCTGTGATCCCGCAACCGCGCAATGCGTTGGCCAACTGTGCGGCTCTCCGTCCGACTTCGGCGAAAGTGCCGACCTTAACGCTCCCGTCGGACTGCAAGGTCCGTACGGTTGCCGAGCTATGCACACTCGAACCGTGGCGCAGAATCGCCGCAGTTGTCAAGGGAAAGTTCATCATCGTGCTCTGCATACCATTCCTTCATTCGATAGTGCCTGCGAACGAACAGCGATCCGCAGATCAATTCACCGGGCGTCCTGGTTAACAGCGGGCTGTCAGAGACCTGCAGCCGTAAGTGAGGTTGAAGCCAATTCCAGGGACTCGACCAGGTTCGACTCGAGTTCTGGTAGTCGGCTAGCCGCCGTGACCACCGCCGCTAAGCGAGCGCGCGCATCAATGTCGCGTTGGGTCCCGGCACGTGCAGTTTCGGTCCATGCCTGCGCACAACGGCTGGCGGCGACGGCGAGGTCGGCGGTGGCTAGATCACCGGTCAGGCGTGCGACATCCGCGCAGCCATCGGCGAGCAACCGGCGGAATAGGCCGCCGCCGGTGCCCGCCTTCTCGATGAAAGCGCCCAGACTGAACAGGAAGATCTCAAGATCTCTTGTCGGAAGGTCTGCCCAGGCTCGAAGGTCGGCCGCCAACTGCTCGACTGCAGCTAGCCCCTCGGCCCCGGCCTCCATGGTCGTGAGATCAACGATCCCCGGCTGTGACGGGTGGCGCATGTTGGCCGCGGATTGGCGAAATGCCTCTGCCGCCACTGTTGCCATGTCTGGCAGCGCGCTCGGCCAGGTGATGCGGTATGTACAGTGGCGCGTCGGTTGAGGGAAGGACGTCGAGGAACGCGCCCGAGCCAGCGAATCGAGCGGGACTTCCTGCACCTCGGCGCGATCATTGTCTACGACGAAGGCAATCCCCTTAGCTTCGTCGTAACCGATCACCACGATGTCGTGGCGACTCATCTGCAACTGGACCTGCAGGTACGGTAGCTCGGCTATGTCGCCCCACACCAGGCTGGGTCTGCCTGCGTCGATCTCGTCGAGAACCCAAGACCATCCCTCACTGGGATCGTCGGTGGTGAGAACGTGGACCTGTCCGCCTAGCCGGCGGGGTAGATCGATTTCGAAGTCGGCCCCTCGTCCCACCAAATACAATGGTGGAACCAGGTCATTCGATCGGAGGTACGCTAGCCCCAGCGAGCCGCCGAGTGCGAACACCAGACCTTCATCGGGTGGCCCTTCCCACCCCAGTCCATGCCAGTGCAGAAGATCCCGCATTGCGCCAGAACCACAGTGCCCCCCGATCTGATGGGGGTAGTCCTTGATCAGGATCTTGCGGGGCATGTATCTTCCTTTTTTGGGTGGTGGGTTCGAAGACCAGGTCAGTTGTTCCGAATTCTGTCCAGGTAGGCCTGACGTGCCCCCATGTCCACGTCGTCGAGGAATACAGAGTCTGTGTCCAGGGCCGATCCGAGCCTGGTGGCGAGCCGTTCGGGGACGAACTTCATCGCTGCGACCATGCTCCCTGCGAGGCGAGTGACGCGCACGAAGGGCCGCGGTTTCTCGATCAGTTCGGCTGTCACTCGAGCGATTTCCTCGGGCTCTGCATTGCGCAGTCCCTTGGCTCCTGCTGTCCCAGCAACGAGTTCGGTGTTGGTGAACGTGGGCCGCACTGTGGACAGCCGCACGCCTGACTTGCGGTATTCCAGTCGCGCCGCCTCCGTGAATCCGATGACCGCGAATTTGGTGCCGCAGTAGGTCGCCAGACCGGGGACGGCGAGCTCGCCGGCCAGTGATGCGGTGTTGATGATGTGTCCAGTACGACGAGGGAGCATCCGTTGAAGGGCGAGTTTGGTCCCAAAGATGACTCCCAGGACGTTGATCTCGACCTGCCGCCGGGTCACCGCGTCGTCTTCCTCGTGGGTGTGCCCGGTGGGCATGATGCCCGCGTTGTTGATCAGCACGTCGAGGGGGCCGAGGTCTCCCTCGACTAGGTCGAGAAAGTCTTTGAACGAGTCAGGGTCGGTGACATCGAGGCGGGTGACAACCTTAACCCCCAGTTCGGCGGCGGTCTCCTTAGCACGTGCCTCGTCGATGTCGCCGATGGCCACGCGGTGACCTCGTCGGATCAGCTCCTTCGCGGTCTGGTAGCCGATGCCGCGGGCTCCCCCGGTGATCGCCACTGTTTTCGCGGCGGTATGGGGATTGTGTGTCGTCACTTGCTGTGCTCCTTGTTCAGGCCGAGGCGTTGTCGTAGACCGCGACCGGCTGCTGCACGCAATACTTTTTCGGCGATGGCCGTACGTCGGGAGGTGTACGGGTACCACGTGAGTTCTCGTGTCAGGACAGGGATCCGCGGCTCGGTCACGGACTGGACCCGGCAGTATTTGTGAAGTCCGTAGGCGCCGCCTAGTCGCGCACCGATACCTGAGGCCTTCCATCCACTGTGCGGCAGTGTGGTGGCGAAGAGGTTGCTGAAGACGTCGTTGATGTTGACTGCACCCGCGTCCAGACGTTGTGCGATACGCCGCGCACGAGCATGGTCGCGGGTCCACACTGTGGCAGACAAGCCGAACGCCGAGTCGTTAGCCAGGTGGATGGCCTCGTCCTCGTCCGCGACACGCATCACAGGGATCGTGGGGCCGAAGGTCTCCTCGGTCATGCAGGCCATTGTGTGGTCGACGCCGACCACAACGGTTGGAGCGTAGTAGTTCCCGACCGCGCTTAGGGTTCCGCCGGCCAGTACCTGCGCACCTGCCGCCACTGCCTGGCTGACGTGGCGATCGGCTATCTCGACCTGTCTCGCCGTGACCATCGCACCTACGTCGTCACCTGCCGCGGCACCTTGGGTAAGTGACCGTACTCGTTGAGCCAGCCGGGCCACGAACTCGTCGTAGATCTCAGAGACCACATACACCCGCTCGACTGAGATGCAGACCTGCCCCGCGTTGAACAGACCGCCCCACGCGATCCCCTCCACAGCACGAGCAAGGTCGGCGTCCTCCAGCACGATCGCCGGATCTTTACCGCCTAACTCCAAGCTCACAGGCTTCAATTGCTCGGCACAGCGGATCGCGATTGTCCTCCCGGTGGCTGTCGAGCCCGTGAACTGAACGAAGTCAGCGGCGTCCACGACCGCAGCACCTGCTTCGCTAGCACCCACAACATGCGCCAAAACCGGTGGGGCGCCGATCTCGTGCCAGCCCTCGACGACTCGTGCACAGGTCAGTGGCGTCTCTTCCGAGGACTTCGCCAGGACTGCGCATCCGGCAGCCAGCGCAGGAGCTGCATCCATGAGGAAGAGGGTGATCGGGAAGTTCCACGGTGTGATGAGCCCGACAACCGGGTACGGGTGGTAGGTCTTGGACAACCGTTTCGGCAGACTTAGCAGACCTGCGGATCGGACTTGCTCGTCAGCGAGAAACTTCTCGGCATGGTTTGCGTAGTAGGTGATGAACTCGCACGATGCTGTCGTCTCAACCAGGGCGTCGGGGCGCACCTTGCCTGTTTCGGCTTGCAGCAGATCGGTGAGTTCGTCGGTGTGAGCCAGGATCCAGTCTCGCCAGCGATGCAACCATCGGGAGCGTTGCCGCGGGCTTGCCTGAGCCCACCCGAGCTGAGCGCGGCGGAGATCGGCCGCGATGCTGTTCACGGTCTCGCGGGTATCGATGGGGACGGTTGCGACCAGCCGGCCGTCGGCGGGGTTGCGTACGTCCAGGGCATCCGCTGTGGTCGCCGTGCTCATCGGGCCTCCGGGAGTGAGTGGAGCCCGCGGGCGATCCCGTCGGGCTGGGTGCATCTGTCGGGTGTGTCGGTGAAAGCGTCAGCGAGCACGGGGGTGCGCTCAAAGATTCGCTGTCCATAGGTATGCCGAAGCTCGGTCAAGATCGTGTTCAAAGGCAGGTCGTCGAAGACGCCGCGCTCGCGGACATACTCCATGTGCAGGGCTCCGTCGGCGGCGAAGGCGTGCAGGAGGGCGTCGTGCTCGCCGTCGAAATCCACCGGCGGCACCCCGAAACGGGCACACAACTCGGTGTTGAACGCCGGGGTCGCCTTCATCCACCGGCCGTTGACGTAGAGATGGCTGTAGCCGTGATAGACGAACAGGTCTGTGCCGCCCATGAGCGCTCGCAACGCTTCGGTCTGCAAATGATTTCGGACGTCGGCAAACCCCAGTAGCGCCGGAATCCCTGCCGCACGGCACACCGCGGTCAAGAGCACCGCCTTCGGGACGCAATAGGCGCGCCCGGTCTCGAGGACGAAGCTTGCTCGATAATGGGCGGGATCGTCCGACACCGTGTAGGGGTCGTACCGGATCTGGTCGCGGACGGCGGCGAAGAGGCGCTTCGCCTTGTCCCGGTCGGTGCCCGCATCCCCAACCGCGGCGGCGGTGAACGCCCGGACGGACTCGTGCTCGATGTCGAGGAAGTCGGTCGCCCACGAGTGCGCCAGCGGTGCCTTATTCATCTGCGCTCCAGAGTTATCGGCAACCCGTCGACCGGAATGGGGAGCGAGGTGTTGTCCCACCTCGCTTCATACTGATCGGGGACCGTCCAGGTGTAGGTGCGTAGCATGTGGTGCAGAATCGCCTTGACTTCGAGGGTGCCGAAGTGCAGACCGATGCACTTGTGTACCCCTCCTCCGAAGGGGATCCACCCGAGGCGGTGATTCTGGTCCTCACGCCGCGGTTCGCTGAAGCGGTCAGGGTCAAAGGTGTCGGGGTCGGTCCAGCACGACTCGTCGAAGTGGTTCACCGACGGAGCCACGGCCACCAGGGTGTCCGCCGGGATGTGGTGGCCGGCGATATCCACGTCTTCGACCGTCTTGCGCATCACGATGGGCACGGGCGCCACCAGACGGAGTGTCTCCTTGATCACCAGGTCGAGAGTCTCCAGTGAGTCCAGGTCGTCGATGTCCGGGCGGCGTCCACCGAGTCGGTCGGACTCGGCCCGCGCCCGTTCCTGCCAGGCCGGGTGCTTGGCGAGGAAGTAGGCGGCAGCGGTGGTGGTGATGGTCGATGTGTCGTGGGCCGCCATCATCAAGAAGATCATGTGGCTAACGACGTCCTCATCGGTGAACGCCTCACCGTCGGCCGTGCGCGCATGGCACAGCCCCGCAAAGAGGTCGCCTCCTTGGCCACTTCGAGCCGCCGGCAGGTGCCGGGTGAAGTAGTCCTCCAAGAGCGCGCGCCCACGGACTCCCGCTCGCCAACGAGTCCCCGGTAACGGGAAACGGATGATCGAGCTGGCCGCACGCACGGTGGCCACGAAGGCGTCGTTGATGGCATCGGTATCCTCGCTACCCCCCCGACCTGCCATGAAGACCTTCGTGGCGACGTCGAGAGTTAGTGCCTTCAGCAGCGGGTAGATGCGCGTGGTGGATTGTCCCGCTGTCCACCCTGGGATGCTGGCCTCCAGCGTCGGGCCGAGCTGGTCGACGTAGCCGGCGAGTCGGTCGCGGGTGAACGCCTCCTGCATGATCCGCCGATGCATCCTGTGTTCGTCGAAGCTCATCAACATCAGGCCCCGATGAAAAAAGGCATCGATGAGATAGGTCCACCCGTCCTGGGAGAACGACTTCGCCTTGGTGGTCAGCACCTCCTGTATGGCATCCGGTCCGGCAACCGCCACTATTTTCGTGCCGAAGGCGCCCATCCACGACACAGGTCCTAGCCGCTGGTACCTGGCCCGGGAGAAGTTAGATCCGAACCGGATGTAGTCCAGGGTGTGACCGAGCAGAGGCATGCCAGCGGTCCCTAAGACCGGTTTGAGGCCTGACCCCGCCGGGGGCGGGGCGAGCTCTCGGACAGGCCACCGGTCACTGGCCCCGAGCAGGGCCGCGTCGACCCGACTCGGCAGTGGCACCATGAGGACCGACGAGAGTCGCTCACGACCCTTCGCCAGCGGGAGATGGATAATGTTCGTCACTTGTGTTCCTTTCCGAAACGCAGCCCGCACTCACCATTTCGTACCCATCGCCCGAAGACCCGTCATCTCAGGCGGAGCTGGCAAGCGCCAGTTCAGTTCGGTCGATGGGGAGTTGCTGCGTGATTACCCGCTTGCTGAACATGAAGTCACGGGGGCGGTTGATGCAGTCGGCGCCAATAAGCTCTCCCTCACGGAGGTAGAAGCAGGTGAAGTCGCGGTCTCGGGTCGGGTCTCCGCTGAGGATGACTTCGTCGTAACCGGTGTTCAGACCGGCGATCTGGAGCTTGAGATCATATTGATCCGACCAGAACCATGGAAGCGCCGCTATCTTCTTGGACTTCCCACACACCGTCGCGGCAGCGACCTTGGCTTGCTCGTGCGCGCTCGGCACAGACTCCAGGCGTAGAGGGCGGCTGTAGCGAGCCATGCTGTGGCTTGCGCAATCCCCGGCGGCCACGATGTCGGGGTCGCTGGTCCGGGCCTGGTCGTCGATCACGACGCCGTTATCAATGACCAGACCTGCGGCGGCGGCAAGATCGGTGTTCGGCTCAACGCCGATGCCGACAATGACGAGGTCAGCGGGAATTGACTCGCCACCGGACAGAACTACTTCACGGACCCTGTCCTCGCCGGACAGAACCTCGACCAGCACACCCGTCCGGATTTTCACGCCCTCCTGCCGGTGAATACGGTCGAAGAACGCTGATACTTCGGGGGCAGTGACCCGCTCAAGGACGCGCCCAGTCGCCTCGAGCACGGTGACCTCCAGCCCCAGTGCACGCAACGAGGCAGCCGTCTCCAGTCCGATGTAACCGCCGCCGATGATCACTGCCCGACGTCCTGCGTGGGCGGCCACTCGGATCATCTCGACGTCTGCGACTGTGCGTAAGTAGTAGACTCCGGCCAAGTTGGCTCCCGGGGTGGGGAGTCGCCGAGGGCGGGCGCCAGTGCACAGCGCAAGCTGGTCGTAAGCTAGTGCGCCGCCGGTACTCAGTGAGAGATGACCACCCGAGCGGTCGATCGCCTCCACCGTCGCATTCAGGACTTGGATTCCCTGCTTGCTATAGAAATCGGCATTGCGGATCGCAAGCTCGTCGAGTGTGCTCTTCCCGGCCAGGTACGCCTTCGACAAAGGAGGGCGTTGGTAGGGCAACGTCGACTCATCGCCGATGAGAACGATCTCGCCGGTCCACCCTTCCTGTCGAAGACTGGCCGCGAGTTGGGCTCCGGCATGGCTGGCCCCGACGACGAGGGCCCGATGTAAGGTCATACGTCGGATTTCGGGGTGAGACGGACCATCATCTTGCTGATGCCCCTGACAAAGTTGGACTGCACATACTCGGGCTCGCCGACGACCTCGATCTTTTCGAAGCGAGAAAGCAACTCTTCCCAGAGAATCCGCAGCTGTAATTCCGCCAGTCGGTTGCCCATGCAGCGGTGGACACCGAAGCCGAAGGAGATGTGGTTGCGAGCGTTGGCCCGGTCGATGATGAAGTCGTCGGGCCGATCGAACATCCGCTCATCACGGTTGCCTGAGGCGTACCACATCACTACCTTGTCGCCCTTGCGGATGAACTGCCCGTTCAGCACGGTGTCGGCCTTGGCGATCCGGCGCATGTAGGCCAACGGTGTTTGCCACCGAATGATCTCCGAGACCATATTGGGGATCAGGTCAGGGTTCGCCTTCAGCTTCTCGAACTGGTCAGGGAACCGGTTCAACGCGAGAACACCGCCGCTCATCGAGTTCCGCGTCGTGTCGTTGCCTCCGACGATCAGCAACACAAGGTTGCCCAGGAACTCCATCGGTCGGTCGATCAGATCCTTGGTGTCTTCGTTGCTCTGCAACAGGGTGATCAAGTCGAATCCGGGTTCCTCCCCGGCAGCTGTCCGGGCAGCCTTGTCGCGCCAGAGAGTGCTGAGACCTCGCGCCATGTCGCGCATGCCGCGGAACACCTCGTCATTGTCCGAGGGGCCGCCGTTGGCTTGCTCCATCGAGGATGCGAGATCAGACCAGTAAGCGAGCTTGCGGCGCTGCTCGTAGGGAAAGTCCAGGAGGGTCGCAAGCATCCGAGCGGTCAACTCGACCGAGACGTTCTGGACCCAGTCGAACGGCTGATCCACGGGCAGGTTGTCCAGCACCTCCTGGACGCGCGATCGAATCAGACCCTCCATCTCACGCAGGTTCTTCGGTGCGACCACGCCTTGGACAGCGGCCCGCTGCGCGTCGTGTCGTGGCGGATCCATCGCTATGAACATCTCGATATCAAGAAAACGAGGTGGAACCCCGATGACGATCAACGGCTCGGCGGAGAAGACCTCGTGGTTCTTGTCGACGGCCATGATGTCGGCATGCCTTGTGACGGACCAGAACGGCCCGAACGGACTGTTAGGCTGGTAGTGGACCGGAGCCTCGTTGCGTACGCGCTCGAAGTACGACTGCCAGCGCCCCTGGCGATAGAGGAAAGGGTTGCTGAGGTCGATGTCGGCGAGTTCGACGTCCTCCACAGGAGGGATGGGGCTCTCGATGAAAAGCCTCTCTCCGTTCGCTCCGGTCACCCATCGCCGCGTCTTGTCGTACAGTTGTGCGCCCTGGATCTGCCGCTCCATCGGGATAGTCGACTGAACCTTAGCGGCGATTGCCTCAGAAAACTTCATTGCGTCTTATCGTCTCTCTCGTCGTCACATCTGAAACTCAGGCATTAGGACGGTCAGGCCGTCCCACGCCTCGGAGACCGGAATCTGGCAGGACAGTCGAGAGGTCGGTTGACGCTCAGGGTTCATCGCGAGCATCTCCTCCTCGTCGGAGCCGGAGAGGCCCACCTCCTCGGACCACTGCGGATCGACGATCACATGGCAGGTGCCGCACGCGGCCTCGCCTCCGCAGTCGCCGTCGATGCCGGGCACTGCATTGTTGGTCGCGACCTGCATCAGCGACTGTCCTTCTTGGAAAGGGACCTCGTGCTTCTTGCCGTCGTGTGAGACAAAGGTGACAACTGCCATAACCAACTCCTGATACGTTGTCCTCGCCTTGGGAACTTGATCAAAGTGTCGTCGGGGATGACCGCTACGGCTATGTTCTGCGGAGTCAAAAACTTGTGAATTCGGCTCAAAGGGATCTGGTGAACCAATGATCCTCGATGACGAGGGTGTGCCCCCGCTCCTGTTCGTGCAATTGCTCGAGCGCCAAGCATTCGACCCAGACGCCGTCGCGCGGCTTCGCAACATCATGTCTCGCGAAGGAACCGACGAGGCGACGCTGATTCAGCGCGACGTTCAGGCCCCCATACGGTGGTTTCGGGAGGTCTACCCCGAACTCGACGTCGACCAGGCAACACTGCTCGGCTTTGCGTTCGCTGAACAGGCCCAGTTGACGTCCTTCGGCCCGTTGAGTTCTCCGCTGGTCAGCGCAGGCTCGGTAGCCGAGATCGTGGAGTTGCTCACCTATCTGCCGTTGATCTCGACAGCTCTCAGTCCACAGTTCCATCCAAGTGACCACGGCCTCACCATCGGGTTCACCGCACACACAAGCGATCCGGCCCTGGACTGCCTGGTCGTCGCCTACTGCGGGTCGGCGCTACTGCGACTGCTTGACATGCTCGCCGGCGACATGCCTACCGTCACACTCCACTTGAGTTGGCCGGTGCCGCCCCTCCTGTCCAATCATGAGGACTTAATAGCCGGGCGCCTGTTTTTCGGCGCTCCGATGTCCTTCCTTCATGTTCCCGCGGACACGCTTAACGAGGTTTGCCGGTTCTCCGATCCCCTCACATACCGACTCGCCATCGGCGATCTGCAGCGAACTCTCGACCAGCGGGGCAGGACCACGTCGTTTTCGGAGAAGACGAGACGGCTGCTGGAGAAGGAGCCCGCACAGGGGAGTATCCACTGGGTCGCACGCGAGTTGTCGATATCCGTCAGCACACTCAAGCGGCGCCTCTCCGAAGAGGGGACCACTTTCCGCGAGTTGCGCCAGTCATTCCTGCGCGAGCGTGCGATGCTGCGGCTACTCGACCGATCAATGTCGGTGACTGAGGTCGCCACGGAGCTCGGATACAGTGACCTCACCAACTTCTCACACGCCTTCAAGCGATGGACCGGCCGTTCTCCGAACGAGTTCCGGCATCCATGACGCTGAGCCGCCCGGTCTCCGGCGGGTTGAGGGGGCTGGCGGATGCGGTAAATCAGTGTGGGGCCGTTCCCAGTGCATGAGATCAGTGGTACTCCAGGGGCCGACCAAGATTTCGGTCCGACAGGATCTTCCTGAGTCTCGGGGTCACCGCAACGGCGTGATCAGTGGTGGAATCCGCGTCGACGTGGGCACTTTGCAGCCAAAGCGAGGGGTTATGCCTGCTGTGTGGGCATGGGCATGTGCTCGGGCATGATCATCTTTCTCGGAAGTGACAGCTCCGCATGGGAACCTAGATTTTCCGGATTGAAGGCAGGTGCTGCGGCAGTTGTGGCCGCGGGCCGGAGCGCCAGCCGACCACCTTTGTTCGAGAACGCCTGCTTGGGCACGTCAAGACACCCCCGAAGTTGGGCGCGGCCGCGTCGAGTAACCGGTTGCGTGAGCGTGCTAGCCGCGGATCGGCCTGCTCGTCGACTGCGGTGAGTGAGTCGGTCGTGGCGTGGTCCGGGGCGGTCATGGGAGCGCGCTCCTCCGATTCGTCTCGTTCAGCCCTGGGCGTATGTGTCGACTCTATCCCGAGCCCCCACCACTATGATACGAATGGTCTCGTACCGAGACTGTTGGTCTTTGAGTTGGGAGGCGCCGGTGGACACACCTGGGACGGGCGCTGTTGAGATCGACGGGTGGACCAGGGCCGAGTGGTGGATGCTGACGGTGTCGTGCCTGGCGGTGGCGCTGGTGGTCGCGGCCATGGCGGCGTTGTACTCGGCGTTGCCGCAGATCGCGGTCGAGACCGGGGCGACGCAAGCCCAGTTGACCTGGATCGTCGACGGTTACACGCTGGTGCTGGCGTGTCTTGTGCTGCCTGCCGGAGCAATCGGTGACCGTTACGGGCGTCGCGGTGTGCTGGTCACGGGGCTGGCGGTGTTCTCGGTCGCGTCGGCGCTGCCGCTGCTGCTGGCCGACCCGGTGTGGCTGATCGCAGCGCGCGCGCTGGCCGGGGTGGGCGCGGCGCTGGTGATGCCTTCGACGCTGTCGATCCTGACCGCGGGGTTCGCCGCTGCCCATCGTGGCCGGGCGGTGGGGGTGTGGGCCGGAGTTGCGGGGTCAGGGGCAGTGCTGGGCATCCTCGGCGCCGGGGTACTGCTCGAGCGGTGGTCATGGCCTTCGGTGTTCGTCGGGTTGACCGTGGCGGGGGTGGTGCTGGCGGGGTTGGCGTGCACTATCGCCGAGTCCCGAGAGAGCGAGCATCCCCCGGTGGACTGGGTGGGTGCGGCGGTGGTGGCCGTCGCGATCGCGGCGATCGTGTTCGCCGCGATCGAGGTTCCCGCGCGGGGCTGGGCCGACCAGCTCGTCGCCGCTATCGCCGGGGTCGGTCTCCTGGCAGCGGTGGTGTTTGTGATCGTAGAGCTGCGGTCTTCTGCGCCACTACTGGACGTGCGGTTGTTCGCCCGCCGCGGTTTCGGGGCCGGCTCGCTGTCGGTGACCATCCAGTTCCTGGTTACCTTCGGAGTGTTCCTGCTGTTGGTGCAGTACCTGCAGCTGATCCTCGGCTATGGGCCGCTGGCCTCGGCACTGGCGTTGGCGCCGATGGTGGTGCCGCTGGTCGTGATCTCGGTAATCGCACCGTGGTTGTCGAGCCTCGTCGGGTTGAAAGTGATGACCGTCTCAGGACTGCTTGCCATCGCTGCCGGACTGGTGCTGGTAAGCCGGTTGACCGTGGCCGCGGACTATCCCGGCCTGCTGTGGCCGCTGCTGATCATGAGCGCGGGTCTGGGATTGTGCACCGCCCCGGCGACCTACGCCATCGTCGCCGACACCCCTGCGGCCAAACAGGGGGTCGCCGCCGCGGTCAACGACGCTGCCCGCGAGATCGGCGCCGCGATCGGGATCGCCGTGGCTGGCAGCGTGCTCGCCGCAGGCTATACCCACCACATCCAGCCCGCTCTGCCCCAGCTTCCCGAGCCCGCCCGCGGCCCGGTCGCCGATTCCCTGGCCGCTGCTCTGCAGGTCGCTGACCAGGCCGGACCGGCGGCCCAACCGCTGGCCGAGTTCGCCAAGGCAGCGTTCGTGCACGGCAGCAGCCAGGCCGCGCTCACGCTGGCCGCCCTCACCGCCGCCGGGGCGATCGTGCTGGCAGTCCTCTCTCCCGGCCCCACCACCCGCCGCTCCCGCGCGTCACGCACTCACACGAACACCCCTCCCCGCTCGAACACCCCCTTCTCGTGAAAGAGGCCCCATCATGACGGCCTATCGCACGATCCTCGTCGACACCGACGGATCCGACTACTCCTACCGCGTGGTCGACCACGCCGCCGAGCTGGCTCACGTCACCCACGCCCGACTCCTGATCATCTGCGCCCGTCACGACATCGACGAACGCGCACTCGGTACTGACGTCGACCGGCTGCGAGCTACCACACCCACCGACGCCATCCTGCGCACCGCGCACCAACATGCGATCGCCCACGGCGCCGTCGACATCGAAACTCGCATCCTGCCCGAGCCCACCGTCCGCGCACTGTTTCACCTAGCCGGCCCGACCGCCGACGACCTCATCGTCACCGCGAACCCCCACCGGTCACCACTGGCCCGGCTGCTATTCACCTCGCCGGCCGAGCTTGCCCACAAAGCCCACTGCGACATCCTCATTGCTAATGGTGAGGACACCTACGGAAGGCGTCCATGACCGAGCACACACCCAACACCAACACACCCGAGACCGCCGGCCCCGAACCTTTCGAGGCCGAGGACTGGATCCGTACCTTCGCTGTGGCGCCGCCTGAACACGTCGACCTGCCGCCTCACCACCCCCACTGCCTTGGTTGCGGACCGGCTAACCCTCACGGCCACCAGTTGCGCGTCCGACGCGACGCACACGGCGTCTACGCCCACCACAGCTTCGATTCCCGCCATGTCGGCGCCCCAGCGATTGCCCACGGGGGCGCGGTCGCCACCGTCCTCGACGACTTGTTCGGGTTTCTGCTCTACACCGTGGGAGAGCTCGCCGTCACCCGCCACCTCGCTATCGACTACCTCGCCCCGGTCCTGCTCGACACCCCCTACACCCTCCGCTCTCACATCCACTCCCGCGCAGGCCGCAAACTACACCTGCGAGCCACCATCGAAAACAACCACGCCCACGTGGTCACTACCGCCACCGCACTGTTCCTCATCGTCGACATCGACCACTTCCTGACCCCCCGACACAACGCCTCGGCGGCGACCGCGCCCACTACACACGAAGACCAACAAGGCCCTCAGATGGACAGTCCCTGACGTGTCCCTCTAGCCGATCCGCGATCGGCAGAGCGCTGTGCCGTCCGTGGCGGCAGTCGGAGACGTGATCGAACCGGGTAAATATCTCCGGCTGTACACCCCCAACCGGAGGCCGGTGCGCGCCATCAGGTCGCAGAACGCGGCGTTGCGGCCGTGTTCGGTCACGACGACGGGACGGTGCTCATGGTTTCAGGGTGAGAGATTGCGTGAGGATCGCATCCCGGTTCCGCGCACCCGTCGCCGGTGTGGGGCGACCTCGGCGGTCGGTTTCGGCTCGTGGCAGCGCAGCGTGACTAGGTGCTGATCGTTGCGCGTAGTCGATAGTCGTCTCCTGTTGAACTATGGGCAGGTGGGGCGCAGTATTTACCGATGAAAACCGAAGAGGAAGAACGACTGATCGCTCATGCGGTGACGCGGTTGTCGGTGAAGTATCCGTCGATATCGGCTGATGTCGTTGCGGACGCTGTTGCGTCTGCTCATGCTCATTTCGACGGTCACAAGGTGCGTGATTTTGTTCCTCTGCTCGTCGAGCGCATGGCGGGTGAGAAACTTTCCTCGCTGGTCGCTTCATAATGGCTGTGTCCGCGGCAGAAGAGTCCGATGTTGCGCAGGCGAGAGTGTTTCTGGCTCTGTTGAATTCGGAGATCGACGAGTTGTCGGAGCGCATCGAATCCGCGCTGCGGCTGGTGCGGGGTGCGCGTCCGGTCGCACCGGTGTTGGCGTCGGCTGCGCGCACCGATGCGGCGGCTCTGCGCAAGGACCTTCATCGGGTGCACGCTCTGGTTGAGCAACTGGTACGCCGCTTTCCTGCCGTCAACAGTCCTACCGATGTGCCTGCCGCACGTTCTCTCCGCAGCTGATCGGTTTCCCTCGCAGCATTGATCGCGCTGAGTACGCGGTCCGGAGTCTCCCTCTATCCACAGGCAGCAATGTACGGGGACGGTGAGCTGCGGGGATGGATCGACAACCAGCATCGAGTGCTGCCCCTGCTGTGGTCGTCTGGGCGGCCTATATCGGCGGGGTGTGCCCTAGCGCACATACTCCGGAGAGTGCATTGGATGAGGTTCGGCGCCGTGGCTTGGGGTTCGTGGTCCTGGGTAACAGTCCGGGATCGAGCGTCAGGAGCAGGTGACGGTCAGGGAATAGATCATTTCCAGATTTGTGGGCTCGCCGTTGGCTTGTTCAATTCGCTGCCTGGTGGGGGCGCGAATTGCGCCTACCTGGACGCGTCGTTTCCGGGTTTTCTTGTCGGCACTGCGTAAAGGTCGGTCGTACGTTGTATTGCTCTTCTGCATCTGTCGGCGGTGAGGAGGTATTTTTCGGCGGCGGTGTAGTCGGTGACGGCGGTGCCGTCCGGGCCAAGGGTGTGGGTGATGAGGTCGAGGTAGCGACGCCGGTAGAGGTAGGCATCGGGCTCTGCGAGTAGAAATTCTACGGCGGCCATGACGTCCGGGGGCGGGGCCGTTCGGGTGCGCCGGGCGCGTGCGTTCAGTTGGTGTGCCGGCGGCACCTCGTGACTGTTCGCGGCAGAGTAGAGCCGCGCGATGCGGCGAGGACTGCTCATCGGGGCTCCGCCGCTGCAGGCAGAATGGTCATCGCGTATCCGAGCCGTATGTCGTGGTGGTGCGAGTGGTGGTAGCGGGGCTTTTCCTGCCGGATGTGGTGGGAAGACCTCGGTGTGTAGGCGCGGCGACGCCGGAGGCAGTCATCGAGGCATCACGAACGAGAAAAGGTCCAGCATGTTCATCGGTCTCCTTGTCGTTAGCCGGGCACATGAGATATGTATACCTTTCTGTCCCGCCGGGTCACAGATATCGAAAGTTACAGATTGGAAAACTCGCGCCACGAGCGAACGTGCCGATGTTCTAACGGATCGGGTTCCGGGGCAGCGACCGAATGCCGTCGCCGGCGCTTCGCGTTCGATCGCCAAAGTTGAATGTGCCGGATGTGTTGCGGTCAATAGATTGCCGCCCATACGTTCGCCGATAACCTATATTATGTCATTTTGTGGATGAAAGTCGCTGCACCGCAACGAAATACACCCACATTGAACGTGCATCGTCAGTATCGAATGGCAATATTCGCTACCAGAGCGAGAGCGGACGTCCTGCAGCCTCGGCCGCAGCGATGCGCTCTTCGATGACGTCGACTCCTACGTTTTGTTCGATCCCGGTACGGATCGCGGTGGCAATGGCGCGAGTGCGACCCGCGGGTCCTCGAACGTCGGCGAGTGGGCTGGCGATGTTGCGTCGCCGGAGCTCGTATTCGCTGCGGTTGCTGCGATTGGTTCCCAACTGCATGTGTGCCGGGTTGGTGCAGCCGGCGAAGTCGCATTGGTGGCACAGCACCGCGTCGTCGGTGTTGGACCAGCCCAACCTCGAGATGACACCGTCTTCGAGTTGGTAGGCGAACAAATGCGCCGGCACGGTCCCGCGGCGGGACGGCCCAGGCAGACTCGCCGCCCGGAAGGAACCATGCCCGGTCGAAGACACACCGCCGATCCACGGCCAGCACTGCTCCCGGCGGCGTCGGAATCGCTTGGACTCGAAACGAGAAACGACGGCAGGATTGTCGAGCCAAGAACGCCACAGACGCTCCGGAATGCGTACAGGCTGGGGCTGCCCGATCAACGTCATCTGGAACGCCCGCAGCGCGGGAGCGCTGTCGGGCATGCCGGGCAGCGAGGATGGAGCATCGTTGACGAACGTCATCGGCCCTGCTCCTGACACTCGATCCGGACTGTTACCCGAGTTGACTGTAGAGACACGTGCCGACAACCAGTTGAAGATCCGGGGTATGACCTGTGGTGGGCTTCGGTAACAGTCCACTCGTACCTGCCATTGCGGCTGCCCTTGCGATCATCCCAATGGCCCTGGTTGCCGAGAACGCCAACCTTTGCGCAGGAATGAAACTCACCCTCGAACCCACCGTCGTCAACGGCGCAGCCTTCGCGCACTGGGTTGACGCGATCAGTGACATCGTCGAAAACTCCATCACCGACGGAGAACTCACCGACACCCCCACCGCGCACCGACTCGCATGGAACCTGTGCGCTGGCACCGTCGGAGCAGCCAACGCATCAGCAACCCTGCGAGAAGACATCGACCTCGCAACCTGTCTCGAAGGCGTGGTAACAGCGCAGTTGCGCAATGCCTTCACGCCCGCCTGATCTAAAATACGGGTGTCGACCTCAATATCAACTGGTCGAAATTGCTTGAGGGACAACTAGACCGACAACATCTGCACCATTGACTTAGCGGCCGGATCCCACTTTCGAGCTCAGTTCTCGACCCGAGGGGTCCGGCCGCTAGCTTCCCGCTCGATCCGCGCAAGCTGGATATTGGTATACAACGACGAACGCTTCAAACCCGTGTTCTTACATAGTGTTTCGATCTTGAACTGGCCCGTCTCATAAATTTGCAGTAGGTACGCACGCTCCTCGGGCGAGAGCTTGTGCGGCCTACCTTTCATCTTCCCAGCAGCTGTCGCGGCGGCAACAGCATCACGAGTGCGGGAACGAATCAGATCCGACTCGAACTCCGCCATCAACGCAAGAATGCCAATGAACATCTTCCCCATCGGATCAGCCGGGTCGTACACCTGACCATCAATCGACAGCGACACACCCTTCTCCGCGATCCGCTCCACCGTCTCATGCAAATCCTTCGCCGAGCGAGACAGCCGATCGAGCTTCGTCACACAAAACACGTCGCCGGCCCGAGCCGCGTTGATCGCATTATCCAAACCCGGCCGGCGAGCCTGCCGGCCACTGACACCATGATCGACATAGACCATGTCACGATCCACCCCGGCCTTCGCCAGAAGATCAACCTGAACCGCCGTGTCTTGCCGGACCGTACTGCACCGCGCATACCCGATTTTCACGCCACCCCCACTGCCGAACACGAATTGTCCACTAGAGCCTATGCCATAACGGACAAATCCAACGGACACCAAAATTGGACGTTTCGGTACGAAATTTCGCCACGTCAGTGTCAGTTTCAGAAGACGACTGCATTTTTCAGAAGACGACTGCGCGTTCGGCGGAAGCATCATCACTGAGTCATTCCCTGACTGCTGAACCTCGAGTCGGGGAATTGATCGGGTGTTCCTATCGAAGCCACCGGGTCCATCAATCGTTCGTTGTCGAGACAGTGTCAGGTGAGACATCGTGGAGTCCTAAGGGAATTCCCAGTGCAGCCAGCCCTCGTCGATGCTCGGAACCCAACCGCGACACGGGCGTCCATCCTCGAGTGAAGCAACAACCTCCTCCAGAAGCGAGTCGATGGATGCCCAACTTTCGCCCTGATCGTTGTCTTCTCCCATAAATCCGCGTACGCATCCACTGGAGTGGCCAGCTCGGGTGTCGACGAACAAAAGATCGCCTCGAATGTTGAAGGCGATCGGGATATACGCGGACAAGTAAGTTCCAGAGACCTCCCCCGCAGGCTCGTCGAGCAAACTGAGGCCGCCGACTGCTGCCGTCGTATCTGCCCACATTTCCGTCATCGATGCCCATCGAGATGCGACGAGATCCAACGGTAGCGGTTGGTATTCCGGAAATATCAGGGCGGAGTGCCTTCCGTCCGGGTTCCCGTTCTGGAGACCGAACCATGTCCGTAGTTCGGTCGGCCACTTTCTGCCAGTCAATGCTTCGACCTCGTCCACGAAACTTTGGCCCGCTGGTGGGTCGATCGCCGCGGCCGTTATCGGGGCTTCCCGCAAGCACCAATCGTGAAGCCTCAGCCAGTTCTCTTCCACGCTCATGAACGCACGCTACCCAACGAGCCTTTTCGAGGGTGTCAGTTTCAGAAGACGACTGCACTCTCGGCGAGAGCATCACCACCGCTCATGGATGTCTCTTCACAAGGGACCTTCGATGAGCTCGAGCAGCTCCGCGAGGAGTCGGTCGGCTCGGTCCTCGACCTCGTCGAGGGCCGATGTGACACTGCCGAGAGTGTCGTGAGCGTGTTTGCGGGCCGCGATACCGTGTTCGTAGTAGTCGTCGCCGAGCGGCTCGACCGGAGCCGATTCTGTTGTGAAGCTGTTGTTTTCGGGACTTTTCCGCACGGGTGGACGGATGTGCCGCGGTGCTTGCCCGGATAGGTGCGCGGCGGTGATGTCGGCTACCGCACGAGCGGTGAGCGGCGTGGCGGTCAGTGGGGTGTGGCCCCATCGGTCGATCGGGGTCAGTAGCGGCCGCTGATCGGCCGGGTCGATGCGTCCGTCGTGGCCGGCGAGTTCGTTGCCGTCGCCGGTGTCCATGAGGCCCGCGAGCATGTGGGTGCTGAAATACCGGTCCGAGAATCCGAGAACTTCCATCCACCGCCGATACACCCGCGCTGGGGAGGCCTCGGCTGCTACAAGCCCCGGCGGGGTCACCGCCCGTACACCGTTGATCGTGTCGACGTGTAGGGCATCGGTGACAGGATCGGCGGTGACGTCGCAGATACGCAGCGCCGCGATCTGCGTGTACGTCAGTCCGGTAGGAGCGAGGGTGAGGATCATGGCGTCGCGGCGGGCAAACAACGCTGCCGGCCAACCCGTTTCGGGAAGCCGTGAGATCACCTCACCGGTACGGGCGGCGAGATTGTCGAGGCGTGCCCTGCGCGTCGCGTCGAGGGCGGCGCGGATATTGTCGCTGCGCCCCGGCGCCGGGAAGCCATAGCGGTGATGGGCTGTGTCGATGACGGAGATACGCCGGCGCTGCGTGACCGTACCTGTGGGGTGGGCGGAGAGGAATCTGGCCAGCAGTTCCGGTGATGCCGGCAACGATGATTGGTCGTGGGCGGCGCACCAGTCCGTGAACAACATCCAGGTATGCCGATCCCGCGCCGGTAGCTGCAGCTCCGGGGGTTGGGGTGCGAGATGGGTAGCACTGGTGATGTTGTCGACGGTGCTCGACTCGGTGGTGATGTCGTCGCCTGCATCGACGTGGGTGGTCATAGGCCGAGATCGTTGACGGCGTTACCGATCAAGGGCGCGTTTTCTCTTGCGTACACCTCGACCATGGCGGGGGTGGTGTGCCCGGTCTGGCGCATGATGGCGTGGGCGTCGGCGCCGTTGCGAAAGGCTTGGGTGACGAAACCGGCCCGCAAGGAATGCCCACCCAACTGTGTGACCACGGCGGGGTCGTAGCCGGCTGCGGTGGCGCGGCGGCGGATCGCGGCATGGACCGCTGCCCCGGACAACGGGGTGTCGGAGAGGTTCCCGTTTTTGCGGATCGACCGGAACAACGGTGCCTGTGCACTCGTCTTGGGGATGGCGCCGCGGCAGACGTGCGCATCGAATGGGCCGGATGTCGTGAGTATTCGGATGACCCCGACACGTCCGCCGGTGTCGAACGCTGCCACGACCTGCGCCCACCGTGCCCATGCGCAGGGCGGGCAGTGTTCGTGGCGGGTGGTGAATGGCAGAGCCCGGACCGTGCCGGTGCCGTCCTGATCGGTTTTCGAGCGCCGCAGTCGAACATGCACCCCGTCGAGGCGGTCGAGTTTGACGTCCCCGCACTGTAATTCGACGAGTTCACTGCGGCGGAACGCCCCGGTGTAGCCGATCAGGATCAGGGCGCTGTCGCGGCGTTCGAGGACCTCGTCCGCCCATCCGGCGACAGAATCTCGGGCGGCGGCGGTGATGGTGGTGATGTCGGCGGTCAGCAACGGTGCCCGCGGATTGCGCGGCCGATCTCCGGCGGCGGCGTAGTCGCGGCGGATCCCGGCGAGGGTGCCGCGCACGATCTCGTGCGAGGTCGGGGACTCGTGGCCGGCGCGTCGGTGGCGGTCGGCGATCGCGGCGACCCACTTGGCGAATGTGGGTGGGGCGTAAGCGCGGGTTCCTGTGGTGGTGAGGGTGTCGGCGGCTGCGACGAGATACGCAGCGACGGTCACCGGATGCGCAGGCAATGAACTGTGGCTGTGGGCGGTGCACCAGTGCTCGAATCGTCGCCACGCCGACTCGTACGCCCGCCGGGTGCCGTCGGAGCGAGCCGATTCCATCGATCGCCCGATCCGGGCGGCGACATCGTCGGGCAGCTCCGGGAACACCGCCGCAGTGCCCGCCGCAGCGGGGGAAGACGTGCGGTGGCGGCCGGTGAGCTGCTCATTCCTCATGGCCGGAACAGTAGCGACACCCTCCGACACATCCGTTTAGACGAAAAGCGTGTTGAACTGCGCTTTCAGTAGAGACGGTGCGGGAACGATATTTCTCGTCGGTCACCGCACACCGACCGTGGGTGACGCGCAGCGATGCCTGCAGACCCCTGTTTCGACGCGGCGATCGATCGTGTCACCGATCTCGGTTGCCGATGTCGATGCCCAGCTCGTTGAACGTGTCGTCGATCTTGCGAATCTGCTGGTCGGTGCGGGCTCCGAGCAGGATGAATGCGTGTAGGGATCGGGCGGTGTCGGCGTTTTCTCGGGCTGCGGCAACAACGGCGTCGATCAGCGCGGGCAACTTTTCCCACGCACTGGATGCGGTGTCCGTGTGCGCCGGCGGCGCTGGTACCGAAGGTGGGAAGGGTATTCCGGCGAAGACTGCATCAGCCGGGTAGGGGCTGAGTAGATCGCCGTGTGTTCCAGCCGCGGTGATCGTGCCGTCCTCTATGAGGGTGATCGCGGCAGCGGCTCCGGCGAGGATCCGACTCTGATCGGCCCGATTCAGATATTCGAACGGGCGAGTGAGTGCACGTGGTGGCCGGTCATCGGCGCATTCCCAGATCAGCCGAAGATCGCGGGCATATGTGCCGGCTTTGCTGAGCGGGATGCAGATCTCGTCGATCAGTGTGCGCAGCATCCGGAACCACAGACCCGCGTGCACACGAGCTCGGGGCAACAGCACGCTGCCTTCTGCCAGGGCAGCGGTGGTGCGGTGATCGAGGGCGGTGACCGTACTGTGCACCGGGGTGGGGCGCAGGTCCTTACCGAGGGCACAGACACTCCTGTCCCAGAATACGATCTGACCAGGTACGACATGACAGGGTTCGAGGCGGCAGCGATGCTCGGGGCAGCTCGCCACTAGCGACAGCTGCCATATCAACTTCACACCGATGACAGTGTCCGCGTCGCCGGCACCGATGCAGACCGGGCATACGCGGTCGTTGGGGGTGTCGGTGACCCACGGCAGCCATCCCGGTTCTGTTGGAGCGCGGCGGGGGCGATCACCCTTCGAAAGTTGCGGTGGGATCAGGACCGAGAGTTGGTGGACGTAAGTGTCGAAGTCGCATTCCTCTGGGTCGGTGCTGTCGAGCAGCCACGGAACCCAGCCCGACAGGCTCATCTGTTGTAGCTGATCGAGCGCAACGGTGCTGCGGGCAGCGAGCATTCGGGCCGCGGCATCGGGGATGTCTCGATCGAGATCCGACCCCGCGCCATCGGGGTGGAGTTCGCTCACGAGCTGGACGATGTTGCTGATCCCGTAGAGGTTTCCGATTCGGCGAAGCCAGGAGGTCAGTGCTTCACCGGTTTGAGGCTGCGGGTGCAGGGGCCATCGCTGCACCTCCTCGACCCCCTTGCTCATGCCAGGTCGCGTTCGAACTGTCGGCGCCGCCCACTGGGGCCGGTGTAGTCGGTGATCGTCAAAACGTGGTGGGTGATCGCTTCTTCGCCGGTCTCGATCGCGGCGACCGCGGCAGCGGTGAGGAGCATCGACAGCTCCCCGATGGTGCCTTCGCTGCGGGCAAGCAGATATCCGGTCATCTCCTCCGACGTCAGGTGTGAGGGCTTGCGCAACGGAAAGCTGGCCGTGAAGCTCGCGAGCAGCGAACGGGTATCGGAATCGTTGCCCCACACCGGAAGAATCGTCGGATGGAATCTGTTCTCGAGTTGCGCGTCGGCCCTGATCGCCAGATAGGCCTCGCGGGTCCCGACACCCACTAGCGGCATTCGTAGTTCGTTGCCGAGGTAGCGCAGCAGGTTCAAGAATTCGCGGCGAACACCGTCGCGGCCGGCCAGGAGGTTGTGCAGTTCGTCGATCACCAGCATCTGCACACCGGTGGCGCGCAGCAACGTCAGTGCCAGTTGCTCAAGCTCGTGGACTCTTCGGTGCGGACGGAGCGGAGCCCCCAACGCCGCCAACAATGCCACGTAGAAGCGGCTGACCGACGGCTCCGAAGGCATCTGCACACACAACACCGGGATCTGCTCGCGGTCGGGGACGCTGACCGGCGGGTGAGCGCGGCGAAACTTCTCGATGATCATCGACTTGCCGTTGTTCGTCGGACCGACGAGCAGCACGTTCGGCATTCGCCCTCGATCGGGCCACGCGAGCAGCACCTCAAGCTGTTCGATCACCGCCAGGGCATGGGGATAGCCGATCCAGCGGTCGGCCCGAACATGCCGAATACGCTGCGCCGCAGGGAGCATCGCCAGCGGTTGTGCCGCGTGATGCAGATGTGTCAGATCATCGTCTGCAGGCTCGGTCATGAAGTCACCACTGTTCGATGTCGTCGAACGCCGCGACGACATCACTGGGAGCGGTGGGATCGTCCGGCGGCGGAGTGCTCATCGCCCCGGATGATGTGGTTGCCGGGACGGGTAGGTGTTGGCGGCGGGCGCGGTTACGCCGCGCGGTGCGGGTCGCCTTCTTCGCCCCGTTCGTGATCTCACGCATCTGCTCGATCATCGAGAACAACGCACTCTCGTCGATCTGTGTGCGGCCCCGCTCACGCAACCGGGCGGCTGCAGCGCGGTGCTCCCACAACGTGACCGCCGGATGCGAGAGCGTCCGGTACGGCACTTCGACATACCCTGCACCATTGTCGGGTTCGAGGACCCAGATTCGGCTTATGTCGCGGGGATCACGCCGAATGACGAATGTACCCAACTGCTCCCGGCGACTGATCCACGGTTTGAGCGTGTTCGAGAAGTACTGGACATGATCGATGGTGAATCCCGTGCGGGTCAATCTCCGGCGAATTACCGGAAGGAAATCGACGACGAACGCAGTCTCGTCCACCACCACAGGCGGAGGGTTCCGCAGTGTGGTGATGCTGTCGGACCACTTCGCTGCCGGGCTCTGACCGAGGCTCGAATGCAGGCTCCCGTGGTACGAGGATGTCGAAATAACCAGCCATCGTTCTAGCTCGGTCAGGGTCAGCACCGCTGCTGCCTGCGAATCGTAGCTGCCCCGAGCAGCGGGATCGGAGAACGTGGTGCCGGGTAGTTCATGCACCCTGAGCATGGCGGTTCCGATGATGCGTTCGACGATGCCGCCGTAATGCGGGCGACCCGGTGGTCGGTATCCGAGATCGATGCCATGCTGCTCGCAGCCCCGACGCAACGCTTCACCTTTGAACTCCGCTGCGTTGTCGAGATAGAGCCGCCGCGGCTTTCCTGCCATCGGCCACTGCACCTGCCCGGCCAACCCCATCGCCTCCAGCCAGCCATTCTTGTCGCAGGCCACCCGGCCCAGACACAACCCGACCGATACCGCGGACGGCGGTTCGAGCGTCACCACGAAACCGAGGACACATCGGCTGAATACGTCGATCGCCATGGTCAGATACGGGCGGCCGATCGGTTCGCGGTCGTGCTCGTCGACGATCATCAGATCCACCACGGTGTGATCGATCTGCACCTGCTCGAGTACCGCTTCCACCGGAGGAGGGACACCGCCGGCGCTTTGGCGCGGCCGCGCAGCATCCTGGCCCCCACGCAACCTGGCTACAGTTCCGGGATGCATCGCTGCGATCCGCGTTGCCACCGTATTGCGCGCCGGCACCCGCAATCCTGATCGATGACAGGCCAACGCAATTCGGCGGTATATCGCCGCGACACTGAGTTTCTGCCGCTTCAAGAACTCCTTCGCGAGATAATCGGCGATCACCTCCTCCACCTCGGCGCTCACTCGGCCCCGGCCGCGGCCACCCGAAGGCGGTGCGATCAGCAGATCGGTGACAGCCCTGATCCGCAGCGAATCCGATCGATCAGGCTGTATACCTGCCGGCGCGAGAGCTGCAACCGCTCGGCAGCCTCGTCGGCCGCCGCGAAACCGACTGTGTCCACCCCTGCCAACGGCGCCAAGACCGCGAACCTCGACCGGGCCAGCTCCCACTGCTCATCCGACGCTGTCAGTACGCCGCTCTCGACGATGCTGATTCTCTCCGCATCCACGACACGCCTCCGCAGCATGGCCTCGAGCGCAGCTGCCGAGTGCACTGCACTTCTGAACACAGAATGTCAGAAGACAACTGCACGCAAGGCCGAAATCGCAGGACACCGTGCAGTCGACTTCTGAAAATGACATGAATCGCACGTAGGAGCGTGTTCGAGATCGTCCGGTATGACGATGGTCAAAACGCACACCGAAACCCGCAGGAAGGAACTCAGGGAGTTTTCGGGAAGGCGGTCCGTGGGAAGGAGTTCTAGAATCCGACGCAAATACTCCATCGGCTGGAGACGTCCGCCCGAGGCACGGGGCGACGCACCACCATCGGAGGAAACGTGCGAATGCTACGACAAAGTCTGCTAATCGAGTATTCCGCATTCCGGTCAGCGACGAAGACCGCCCGGCACTCCGGATTTCCCGTCTGCGGCGAAGCCTGCGTGTTCGCGAGGGCGAAAACGCTCACACCTTGAGTGAAGAAGAAGCCAGTTAGCCGCGCGGCGGATGTCTGCGCCATCGATTCCTGCCCGGGTCGGACTAAAAGACGGCCCAACAGAGAAACTGCAGCAGATGTCATGCCGATCATGTCATTCGAACGGAGGATATTGCTCAACGAATATTTGTGAAATCATTTCTGGCAGATAAGGATGTTTATCGGCTACTTCAAATTTGTTGGAACATGGCAATCGGAAGCGAACTAATTAATGTCAATTTTTCGTTACGAAATAGTTGAGAATCAGAGCGGTTTGGTCACATGGTCGGCCTTGCGGGCTCGATTGTATCTGGACTCAGGCCTGATCAATCGAGAAGATCTGGATGAGTGCGGGCTGTACACGGATGAATACGACCAGCATTCACAGCATCACGTCGTGTATGCCGGATCCGACAGCACCGGGCCGGTTGGAACCTGCCGCATCATCGATGGTCGCACAACGAACCTGCAGGTGGCGAACCACTTCGACCTCCCGGTGGAGAGCAACGCGTTCGAGATTTCAGGTTTTGCTATCGCAAAAGAATATCGGAAGACCTTCATCACTCTGGGATTTTACAAAATCATGTACACCGTTGCGGTGAATCAACAGTACGACTTCGCATACATGGAAGTCGAGCTCCCTTTTCTTGAGGCACTGCGAGAAATCGGCTTTCCAGTAGAAGTATTGAGCCCTCCGCGGCACCTCTACAACACAGAGAATGTCGCTGTTCGCATTCGTGTTTCTGATGTGATTGCTTCTTTGAAGTCGGCGGACGACCGTCGAAACAACCTGACACGATTCGGCGACTTTTTCGAGGAGCCGTTCCACGGGATCGTAGACACCGCAGACATATTCAGCGAAGCCAGAGTTCCGGTTGCACCCCGATGATCGAGGCACCGCGCCCCTTGTGGCTGGCCCGCAATTCCGGTCTCATCTCGGCCGAGCAACAGGACTCACTGGATGCAGCCACCGTCCTGGTCGCAGGCGTCGGCGGAGTCGGTGGCAGAGTCGCTGAAGTACTTGCACGGATGGGCGTCGGCCGACTGAAACTGACTGACCCGGACCACTTTTCCTCGACCAATCTTAACCGCCAGGCCGCATGCACGAGCGAGACACTGGGCAGGAACAAAGCAGAAGTCGTTGCCGAACTGTGCCGGATTGCGGCACCAGGAGTCAGCGTTTTCACGAACCCCGGCGGGGTAACGGCCGAGAACTTGGCAGAGCTGCTCGACGGCGTGGATGTCGTGATCGACGGGACCGACTACCTGCATCCGGAACTTGGACTCCTCATAGCGCAGCAGGCCCGGCAGCAGGGCATCCCTGTAGTACTTGGTGTCGAAGTTGGGTACGGAATCTGGGCAACGGCATACCTACCTACTACGAGCACATTCGAGGAAATGTTCGGTTACAAGCGGGACTGCGCCGCACTAGACGTGGAAGCGGCGCCTTTGTGGCGGTGGATCGTCTCGGTTCCCCGGTATGTGCGCTTGTCCGAGTTGCGGCGCCTTGCGCGCGGGGAAATCCAAGCGCCGGCACTCGCTCCCGCCGTCGAGTTGAGCGCTGCAGTGTTATCGACCATGGTCTGCCAACTTCTGTGGGGGCAGCGTCCCCACGCCACTGCCCCGCGACTGTTCAGGATCGATCTGATGACCGGCTGTTGCCGGGTCACCCGGCATTCACGAGTGCGGTTTGCCGTGTCCTTGGCGGCGGCTTTGCTGACACGCTGACCAGGCGCGTCACAACTGTCTTTTGTGTTCCCAGATGGTTGGTTATACAACTCGATCGCGTCGCGGCGGAATTCGGTGTAATTTTTCTTTGCCATCGGGATCGATCTTCTCGCCCCCGGCCTGAGACCGGGATCAAGCGTGTCCAATCCACGGGTCAAGGCCCTTCGGCATCCTCTATCGACCTTGGTGCTGGCCGTCCGGCGTCGGAACTTCATGGCTAGGACCCTGTGCGGATCCGGCCATAAGGGCGATAACGAGAAGGGCGCCGCCGATGACCGCCAGCGGCGCATAAAACAGCCATACTGACCAATTGCGGAACTGGCTCGGCCACCACCAGCGCCGGGGGCCCGAATTCGTCGCGAGACCACTCATTGACAAAGGCACCGCGGAGTTGTCGTCGGCCACGGAGTCATACACGCGCCTGGCTCTGCGTTCGTTGTCCAGATAACGGGAGTCCAAAGCGCCAAAGGCCGCGAGAACTAGGATTCCGACCGCGAGGAACGGCCAACTCTCACGCACAAGAGCGACACCAAATGCGGCGCCCGCCAGTGTCACGGACCACGCTTTTGCTGCTGCCGAAGACCCTGCCATCCGTCCGATCGCCCCCGAGATAAGGTCCAGATGCTTACGCCGGTCCTCTCGGTCTTGGTCACTGGTCAAGTCGTAGCCGGGCGGTTTGGAGGCCGCCACAGCAGGCTCCAACTCGGACCGCATCACGTCGAGTTGTGCCGGCGTCCATGTCGGGTTCGGCGCCGGCCAAAAGTCTCCAACAACGTCCCCATGCCATCTCGGCAAGATGTGAACGTGCAGATGATCCACCGTTTGGCTAGCGGCTAACCCATTCGACTGAATGACATTGAGCCCATCCGGCTGCATAGCATCGCGCACAGCACCAGCAATCCGAATCGTCTCGGAGGCCAGATTTCGAGCCGCGCCATGAGTCAACGACCATACATCGGACACGTGATCATCCGGCACGACAAGGACATGCCCCCGTGTGGCGGGCTCGTCCGGTAGAAAAACACTGATGCCGCGACCCTTCGTCACCATCCGCGCAGGAGCGTCCCCAACAACGATGTCGCAGAAGACGCAACCGGGTTCGCGGGCCACCTCTGTCAGGCTCGCTTTTTGGCGTTGGCGATCCAGGAGTCGATGTTGTCGGCGATGTTCTTGTACACGTCAGTGCTCGTACCCCCGACAGGATCATGCAGATCAACGCCGGAGTCCAGGCAAGCGCCACCCTTCAGTTTCACGTTGGAGAACGGGTTAGCGCCGCGGCTGGACGTCTTCCCGTCCAGACCCTTCAAACCGTGGATACGAATTCCAACGAGCGGTCGGTAGTCGTCCCACGCCTTACGGATCTCATAGTCCACCCACTTACGCGAAGCAGTCTCGGAACCAACTAGAACAACCACTGCACTCTTACGCAGCATCTGCGTGTGAATCCAATTCTCGATCGCGGCGTCAGTCTTGTACTTCACCGACTCCCAATCCTGGGCAACCACGAGCGAGTCACCTTCGATGGCACCCATCTTCAGTACCTGCTGCACACGGTCGGCGTCACCGGTGTAGTGAAAGCTCGCAAAAATTGAACGGGCCACTTTCGTGTCCTCCCATGTCATTGAGCGGGTCTCGGCAAGCATAGAAGCGACTACCGACAATCCTGCGGTCTTGCCTAAGTTCCAATCACAGCGCATCCAAATCGGCGGCCATCACTTGAGCACTTTTCGATTACTGGCGCGAGACTACAGCCACTTCAGCGACTTCCTGGGACCCGTCGGTAAAGATCGTTCTCAAGTAGTCAGTTCCGTCGACCTTTGCAGCTTTATCGAGTACCGAGCGGGCACCGTTAGTCAATAGAAAAGACGCATGAGGGCGGTTCGGACCGGACATCGGCGGCGTCGCTGGGAAAATACCACTCAGCCAGATTGACTGTTTCGTTGTCGACGTGTCGGTTCAGGGTGACACGATGAATCGATTGTTTGTTGATGAAAGGTGCGGTGCGTGGCAGATAGTTCCGCTGACGGTGTTCCAGCTCATCTGGAGGACCTCCAGTCAGGTGTGATGTTGATCGGCGTTGCCTCGGAGCCAGTGACGCTCGTGGCTGTGGATCGGTACGGCACAGAGGCAGTGACCGTGACCTTCAAAGACGCCTCAGGCGGCCTCGGACAGCAAGTGCTGTACAGGCTCGACGAGGAACGCCTACGGATCGCGACCCCCCAGTCCCGGTGGGGTTTCGACGCTGACCCTGCCGACTTCCGGCTTGCCACCGAGGCCCTGCGGATCCGGATGGCAGGGCTGCACGATCCGATGGTCGCCGTCGCCTCGAGCGCCGTGGACCCTCTGCCGCATCAGATCCGAGCGGTCTACGGAGAGCTGCTGCCGCGAACACCGCTCCGGTTCGTCCTTGCCGACGATCCCGGTGCAGGAAAGACCGTGATGGCCGGGCTGTATGCGAAAGAGCTGATGCTCCGCGGGGACCTGTCCCGGATGCTGATCGTCGCCCCCGGCTCACTAGTCGAGCAATGGCAAGACGAGCTTGCGACGAAGTTCGGAATCGCGGCCGAGTTGCTGTCGCGGGAGTTGATCGCTTCCTGCGTGGACACCAATCCGTTCGACCGGCACCCGATCCTGATTGCCCGGATGGATCAACTCGCCCGCAACGACGACCTACTTGTGTTGCTCGACTCGAGCGAGTGGGATCTCATCGTCGTCGACGAGGCGCACCGGATGTCGGCCAGTTGGTGGGGCGGACAGCTCGACACGACCCGCCGTTACCTACTCGGCCAAAAGCTCGGTGAGATCACCCGGCACCTCCTGCTGATGACCGCTACCCCGCACTCGGGCAACGAAGCCAGCTTTCAGGCGTTCATGGCCTTGGTGGACCCGGACAGGTTCGAGGGCGAATACCGGGCAGGGGCCCACACCACCGACACTTCCGGGTTGATGCGGCGGGTGGTCAAAGAGGAACTGCTTACCTTCGAAGGCAAACCGTTGTTCCCCGAGCGGATCGCCGAGACAGTTCCCTACACCCTCTCCGACGGGGAACAGCACCTCTACGAAGAAGTGACCCGGTATGTGCGGGAGGAAATGAACAAGGCCGGCCAACTTGGTAACGACAACCCCCGGGCCCGCACTGTCGGATTCGCCCTCACCGTGCTCCAGCGTCGCCTGGCGTCCTCGACTCATGCGATCGTGCGATCACTGCAGCGACGCCGCGACCGACTCGAGAGCAAACGTCGTGACATGCTCACCCCGCAACCGCGGCTGCTCGACGACACCACACTCGGGGCCAGGCTCGCCGACCCCGACGAACTCGACTCCCACGAACTCGAGGACCTCGAGGAACAGGTCGTCGATGCGGCGACTGCTGCCCGCACTGTCGCCGAACTCGACGTCGAAATCGCCCAACTTCAGAAACTCGTCGCACTCGCAGAGCAGGTTCGCGACTCCGGTGAAGACCGGAAATGGGCGGAACTGCGATCTCTGCTCTTGGACGCAGACCTGTTGCGCGACCCACAAAGCGCACCGCGGAAGCTGATCGTGTTCACCGAACACAAGGACACCCTCTTTTACCTGACCGAGCAGATCCGCAACATCCTCGGCCGGCCCGACGCGGTGGTGACCATCCATGGCGGTACCCGCCGTGAGGAGCGCCGCGGTATCCGTGAGCAGTTCACCCACAACCCCACCACCCAGGTTCTTGTCGCCACCGACGCTGCCGGTGAAGGCTTGAACTTGCAGGCTGCGCACCTGATGATCAACTACGACCTGCCGTGGAACCCGAACCGTATCGAGCAACGTTTCGGCCGCATCCACCGCATCGGGCAAAAGCACACCTGTCGACTGTGGAACCTCGTCGCCGCAGGCACCCGCGAGGGCCAAGTATTCACCCGACTCCTCGAGAAAATGGAAACCCAGCGCCGCGCCTACGGTGGACGACTCTTCGATGTCCTCGGTGACGCGTTCGCCGACCAGCCGCTGCGCGGGTTGTTGATGGATGCCGTCCGCTACGGCGACGATCCCGCCCAGCTCGACAAACTCAACCAGATCATCGACGCCGAGGTCGCCCGCGGATTGTCCGATCTCCTCGACGAGCGTGCCCTCGCCCGCGAGAGCCTCGATCCGCACGAGCTCGAACGGTTACGCCGCGAGATGGATGAGGCCCGCGCCCGCAAACTCCAGCCGCACTATATTGCCGCGTTCTTCAAAGATGCCTTTGCCCGTACCGGCGGCCGCCTCACCCGCCGCGAGGCCGGCCGATTCGAGATCACCAACGTCCCTGCCTCACTACGTTCCAGGCAGCGACCCGGCGCTGCCCTGCCGATAGCTTCGCGCTATCACCGAGTCACGTTCGACACCGCCAATATTGATGCGGATGGCGGGACGAGAGCCGAGTTCCTAGCCCCCGGGCATCCTTTGCTCGACACAGTCCTTGATGCCACCATCGAGACTCACCGCCATGCCCTTGAATCGGGCACAGTTCTGTTCGATCCGACAGATCCTGGTGAGCAGCCGCGTCTGATCGTCGCAGTGACTGGGGAAATCACCGACGGCACAGGCCAGGTGGTCTCCAAACGCTTCGAATTCATCGCACTGACCCCAGACGGTCAAGCAACCAGCTGTGGGCCGGCGCCATACCTGGATCTGCACCCGCTGCCCGATACCGCCCGCACCGCCGCGGACAGTGCGCTTGCGCAGTCGTGGCTCGCCGGCGGGGTTGATCGGCTCGCCGAATCGTGGGCGATCGCCCACGCCCAACCCCAGCACTTGGACGAAGTCCGATCTCGAGTACTCCCACTGGTGGAAAAGACCCGCACCGCGGTGCACAAGCGCCTCACTCAACAGGTCAACTACCTCGACAGTGAAGCTGCACGTATCCGCGACAGTAGCTCCTCCGCCCAACGCGGACGTCCAGCGAAGAACAAACAGAACCCCGAGCGCCTCGAAGCCCGAGCCCGCGACCTCGAGGCACGCCTGGAGGCCCGAACCACCGAGCTAGACCGTCACGCCCGACTTGCGGCGAAACCACCCCGCGTCGAAGGAGCTGCCCTGATCATCCCGGCAGGGATGCTGCCGGGCCCGGTAGCCACATACGCCCGGGACACCGCGCGTGTCGAACGCCGTGCAGTCGACGCGATCCTCGCCGCGGAACGCGCACTCGGCAGGGTCCCCGAGGAGATGCCGCACAACAACAAGGGCTACGACATCCGCTCCCTCGATGCGGACGGCCGCTACGTGTTCATCGAGGTCAAAGGGCGCGTCGAAGGTGCGGAAGATTTCACCGTCACGTTCAACGAAGTCCTCTACGGCAAGAACGTCCCCGATCAGCACCGCCTCGCCCTCGTTGCCGTTAGTGACCAAGGGGCAGATCATGACCAACTCAGGTACGTACACGAGCCATTCCGCCGCATCGACATGGGCGACCTTGCCGCCACCGAGGTTCGCCTCGACTGGGCCAAGACGTGGGCGAAGGGAACCACGCCCTCGTAGCGGATCACCACGGCCCGCCTGAACAGGACCGACCCAGAAGACACGCGGGTAGCCCGATAATGTTCACACCACAATATGCTGCACCAGCAGCAAAAACCTTTAGACAAGGATCCGCCTCGTGGCCGCCGAAAACTCCACCCCCACCCCTCGTCGCAAGCTGATCGAGGTGGCTTTGCCGCTGGAGATGATCAATAAAGCGTCAGCGCGGGAAAAATCCATCCGGCACGGGCACCCCTCAACACTGCACCTGTGGTGGGCGCGCCGTCCCCTGGCGACTGCCCGCGCGGTGCTGTTCGCGCAGTTGGTAGACGACCCGTCATCGCACCCGGACCGTTTCCTCACAGAAGAGGCCGTTGTTACCGAACGGAAGCGTCTGCATGAGATGATCGAACGCCTCGTAGTATGGGAGAACTCGGGCGATGAACGCTTACTCGCTGAAGCCCACCAGGAGATTCTGAACTCCACCGGCGGCAATCCACCGCCAATCCTCGACCCGTTCGCTGGCGGTGGAACCATCCCGCTGGAGGCCCAGCGACTGGGGCTCGAAGCCCACGCCTCGGATCTAAACCCGGTCGCCGTGTTGATCAACAAAGCGCTGATCGAAATCCCGCCAAAGTTCGCAGGCCGGCCACCAGTATTTCCGGGCGTCGCGGACTCGCAGATCAACAACTGGCCACGCGCGACCGGACTGGCTGAAGACATCCGTCAATACGGGCGCTGGATGCGTGACGAAACCGAGAAACGTGTCGGTCACCTGTACCCGAAGGCGAAGCTGCCGGATGGCTCGGAGTCGACGGTCATTGCGTGGATCTGGGCTCGGACGGTGACTTGTCCCAACCCTGCTTGCGGGATTGCCATGCCACTTGTGCGGTCGTGGTGGCTGGGAAAGAAGAAGGGCAAGGAAGCGTACGTCGTCCCGTGTGTGGCGGACGGTAAGGTGCAGTTCGAACTTAGCCATGACATGAAATCGGGCCCAAGCGAGAGTGACGACGGCACTGTTGGTCGGTCGGGAGCGGTATGCGTCGGTTGTGCGTCGGCTGTGGGATTAAATTACATCCGCGCTGAGGGTCGAGCAGGACGAATAGGCGCTCAGTTGATGGCGACTGTAGCTGAGGGCAAGCGATCACGTATCTATTTGGAACCAACGCCTGAGCACGAATCGGCTGCGAAGGTAGTTCGACCGACAGATGCCCCGGAAGGTGACCTTTTCGACTGGCCAGGGCGCATCAACGTAGTTCGCTACGGTATGACCGAGTTCGCCGACCTGTTCACTCCGCGCCAACTCGCGGCCCTCACCACCTTTAGTGACCTGGTCTCCGAGGCCCGCGAACGCGTGCTCATGGACATACTCGCCGTGGGCACTGGCCTGGATGGGGACAAGGATGTGCGCTTGGAGGCCGGCGGTACAGGCGCCGCCGCGTATGCCGATGCCGTTGCAACTTACCTCGGTATGGTGGTCAGCAGATGCACAGATTATTGGTCGGCGATCTGTAGCTGGCACAACACAGGCGAAAAGATGCGTAATACTTTTGGGCGCCAGGCAATCCCGATGGTCTGGGACATGGCCGAGGCGTACCCGTTCTCTGCTTCTTCGGGTGGCTACAGTGGCCAGCTCGAATGGGTCGCAAAGGTCATTGACCAACTGGTTGTCAGTGGCCACGGGCAAGCGAACCAGGTGGGTGCTAATAGCCGTCAGCTGGACTTCTTAATCTCTACGGACCCGCCCTACTACGACAACATCGGCTACTCGGACCTCTCGGACTTCTTCTACGTCTGGCTCCGCCGTTCTCTACGACCGATCCATCCGGAATTGATGGGTTCGATGCTGGTCCCTAAGGCGGAGGAACTCGTTGCGAATCCGTACCGTCATGACGGAAAAGCAGGAGCACACAAATTTTTCGAAGACGGCTTTCGCGAGGTCTTCCGGCGTGCCCGTGAGTCCGCACTCGAAGACTTCCCTATCACCGTGTACTACGCCTTCAAACAGCAGGACACTGATAGTGCCGGGGAGGCATCGACCGGTTGGGAGACACTGCTGGAGGGGATGATTCGTTCAGGCTGGGCAATCACGGCTACTTGGCCGGTACGTAGCGAATTGACTAACCGGATGATTGGCTCTGGTAGCAACGCCCTCGCCTCCTCCATTGTTCTTGCCTTGCGTCCTCGTCCGGCTGACGCTCCCACCACAGACCGGCGCGGCTTCATCAACGCACTCAAGGATGAACTGCCCCACAAACTTAAAGAACTCCAGCAAGGCGCTATCGCTCCCGTCGATCTCCCGCAGGCCGCGATCGGACCCGGCATGGCAGTGTTCTCCCGTTATTCCGGAGTGCTTACTGATGACGGCCACAAGATGACAGTGCGCGCTGCACTGTCTCGAATCAACGAGATCCTTGACGAGGTGCTCGCTGAGCAGGAAGGTGATTTCGACGTCGACACCCGTTTTGCGATCGCATGGTTCCGCCAGCACGGCTTCGACGCCGGCACCTTTGGGGATGCAGATAATCTCGCGCGGGCCCGCAACGCGTCGCTGGATCACCTCGAACGTGCCGGTATCCTCACAAAACCCGCCGGCAAGGTCACATTGCTTTCTCCCGAAGCGCTGGACACGATGTATGCCGCGAAGACATATGACGCTGCCACCGATCAACACATCAGTGCGTGGGAAGTGGTGATGCACCTGACCCGACTGCTCACAGCGAAGGGTGTGCCCGCAGCAGGGCAACTGCTCGCGGATGTTCCGGCGTTCATCGACCGCGACCTCTGCAAAGAGTTGGCGTTTCTACTGTTCGCGATCGCCGAGGACCGTAAACAGACCAAGCTCGCAGTCGATTTCAATGCGCTTGGCACCGCTTGGAACGATATCGTCGCCGAATCTCGCAACGCGGCAACCCAACTCACGTTCGACGCATAGGGGACTGAGCTATGGCACTGAGCAACCGCGACCGTATCGGCCGCGCTTTCGAACTTTTCGGCACCGCGCTCGACGAGTTCCACACCTACGTCCTCGCGAAGGAAATCCCCGCAGGCCAGGACTGGACCTCGTTGCTGGCCCTTAAGGATTCTGTGAAGAGCGGCAGCGGCAGGACGTACAGTCGCACCGATCCGCAGAACGGCCTACGGATGGTCACCGAGCAGATTCCAAACCAGCTCCGTAAGGGTTGGTACCCGTACTCTGACCATCTCTCCCGCACTGAGCAGAGCTGGGCGACGGAGTTGCGTGACGTGCGAAACACGTGGGCGCACAACGGTTCCTTCACTGCCGATGACGCCTACCGCGCCCTCGATACTGCCGAACGGTTCCTGCGTGCGATCGGCGCGCCCGACTCTGCCGATGAGGTTCGCCGCTCCAGGATCGACTTGATGCGGTTGAGTTCGGACAAGGAAGATCGCCGGGTTGTCAAGGCATCGCCGACCGCGGAGGTCGGCTCCGCCGGGCTCGAATCGTGGCGCCTGGTACTGCGTCCGCACGAGGACGTGGCCAGCGGCAACTTCCACGCGGCCGAGTTCGCCGCCGACCTGGCGATGGTGGCACGTGGTGAGGGCGATAGTGAATACACCGACCCGGTCGAATTCTTCCAGCGCACGTTCCTCACCGAGGGCCTGCGTGACCTCACCCTCCGCGCAGTAAAACGCTTGTCCGGTGATCTCAATGCCGCACCAATCATTAACCTGCAGACCAACTTCGGTGGCGGCAAGACCCACTCGATGCTCGCCGTGTGGCATCTCGCATCGGGTCGCCCGCTGGCCGACTACCCGCAGGAACTCCAGGACCTGCTCGCCGGCCACGAACTCCCCAGAGCTCGCCGGGTCGCGCTCGTTGGCACCCAGATCCAGTCCGGCGCAGTCAAAGAGATGGCAGACGGCACTAAGGTCAACACGTTGTGGGGACTGATGGCTTGGCAGCTCGGCGGCCGCGAAGCCTACGAGATCATCCGACAGTCCGACGAGGCGCGCACCAACCCCGGTGACGCGCTGCGCCAACTCTTCCAGCAGTACGGTCCCGCGGTGATCCTCATCGACGAGTGGGTTGCCTACGCACGCCAGCTCTACGGCCGCGACGATCTGCCTGACGGTACCTTCGACACCCAATTCACTTTCGCGCAGGCGTTGACCGAAGCGGCGAAAGCCGTCCCCGGCACTCTCGTGCTTATCTCCATCCCGGCATCCGCCGAAATGAAGGACGGCGAATACGTCGGAGACGAGGAGGAAGTCGGCGGCGAGAACGGCCGCGAGGCTCTGAAAATGCTGCGCAAGGCCGTCGGCCGAATCGCCGACCAGTGGCGCGCCGCCAACGCCGAAGAGAGCTTCGAAATCGTTCGTCGACGGTTGTTCGAAACCCCCGACAGTCAGGCCCTCGCGAAGATCAACGCAACCTCCCAAACGCTCGTCGACTTCTACCGCGATCACCGTTCCGAGTTCCCTCGTGAGGTGATCGAGAACGACTATCTGGACCGGATCCGCCGCTGCTACCCCATCCACCCCGAACTCTTCGACCGGCTCTACGAAGACTGGTCCACGCTGGAGCGGTTCCAGCGCACCCGCGGTGTGCTGCGGCTGATGAACACGATCGTCGGGCAGTTGTGGCGGGAAAACGACACTGCACCGCTGATCATGCCCGGATCGGTGCCGCTGCGCGCCGACAAGGTGGTCACCGAACTCGCCCAGTACCTCGACGACAAGTGGAAGGCACTGATCGACACCGACGTCGACGGCCCCAATTCCGCACCGGCCCAGGTCGACAAGTCCAACACGCTGCTCGGGACTCGGCTGACTACCCAACGGCTGGCCCGCACAGTGTTCATGGGTGCCACCCCGACCCTGAGATCGGCGCATAAAGGCCTGGACAAGCAGCGGGTATTTCTCGGCACCGCCATGCCCGGCGATGTGCCCGGCAACTTCCACTCGGCGCTCAACCACCTCGCAAACACCGCAACGTACTTCTACAACTCCGAGTCGCTGTACTGGTACGACACACAGGCCAATACCACCCGCACCGCCCGCGACCACGCGGAACGGTTGCATAAGGAGGAGGTCTGGAACGAGGTCATCAAGCGGCTGCAGACGCACCGCAAGACCGCCGCTGACGGCTTTACAGCTGTGCACGTGGCACCGGAAAGTTCGGCCGACGTGCCCGACCAACAGGAAGTTCGACTGGTCATCGTGCCGCCGTCACACACCCACACCAAAACCGACTCCGACGCAGTTGCTTGGGCCCGCGAGGTCACAGAACACCGCGGCAGTGCAGCCCGCAGCCACCGGAATATGGTCACCTATCTTGCAGCTGACGCGACGCGGTGGAAGGAACTTGACACAGCGGTCCGCGACTTCCTGGCGTGGTCATACGTGCGAGACAACGCCGACAAGAGCCTCGGTCTGACGTTCGCGCAGCGTGAGCAGGCTGTCGATCGGGTTTCCATGCACGACCGGACTGTGCGAGACCGACTGCTCGAGACCTATCAGTGGGTGCTGGTGCCCACCCAGCCGGACGCGACCCGTCCGTTGACGATCGAGGCGAAGAAGGATTCCAGCGGTGAGCAGCTCGCTGTCCGGGCTGCCGCGCGTCTGCGCAACGAGGGGTGGTTGACGATTCAGCGTGGTCCGGCGCTAATTCGACACGATCTCGACGGTCGGCTACGCGCGGCCTGGGACCGGGATGGACATGTCACTTTCGGGCAGTTGTTCGGTTTCTATACGACGTACCCGTATCTCGCTCGGTTGCGAGACCGTACAGTATTGGAGAGCGGTGCACTCTCGGTATTCGACGAATTGATTTGGCAGCAAACTGGTTTCGCGTTCGCCGACAGTTGGGACGGCATCGACTACGTCGGTCTGGTGCTGCCCTCGGATAAGGTGACACCGCCGCAAATGACGGATTCACTGCTGCTGGTACAGCCTGCACGAGCAGAAGCGCAGCGTAAGCGAGAACTCGCAGCAATCACACCGCCCGACGACTCTAGTGAGGGCACCACAGGAACTGACACAGATTCCGAGACAAATACCGAAGCTGAAACTGGTGAAACAGCGAGCGGGACATCGGCGGCATCTCGCGCGGCAGGAAAGCGAGACGGCGAGAAACCGGCTGTAGTAGCACGAAAGAACCGATTCTTTGGCTCGACCGAACTGAACTCAGACTTCTACGTCCGCGACTTCAACAAGATCACCAACGAGATCATTCAACACCTCGCTGCCGCAGACGGGGTGCAACTCGAAGTGAGAATCGAGATCACTGCAACGACTCCGACGGGATTCGACGACAACAAGATCCGAACAGTCAGCGAGAACGCCACTGTTCTCAAATTCGATCAGGCAGGATTCGAGATCGAATAGCTCACGACCGACATTCGCCTGTCGCTCCGACAAATCCACGATCGCAATCGGTGATCGGGTGTCGAAAACCGATCTTGGTCTCAATAGGTCAACGCATCACCGACGATAACCGATCAACCCCAGAAGATCGGATCGCCACCGTTTTCGATGTGATCGAGCAAATCCTGAACGTGAGGGCTCGGATCCAAAAACTGGTAGCGGTGAAATTTGAGGTTCCGGTCCCGCCAATACAGAGTCCACAGCCCGGTTTTCTTCGTGTAATACAGGCGGGCGATCGGGAATCGCGTCCATTCCGGGCCGAAGTCCTCTCGCCACGGCGGCCGGCATTCGCAGATCGTGACATGGCGCGGCGCGATGTCGCATTCGACCCGAATCTCATGACGCAGACGATCGGGAACTCTACTGGCGCAGTACTTCACGATACGGGCGACATCGAGTTCGGGGAGTCCGGTGGCAGCCATGACCATCATCATGCCAACCGCCGTTATGGCCAGCTTTGCTATCCGACTGCGGAGGAACCGAGCACCTGGTCTTCTCGTTGGCGTGGACTGTCCCAGTCGAGCACCCGACGAGGCCGATCGTTGAGTCTCGCCGCGATCGAATTCAGGCCCTCCTGGCTGAAAGTGCGCAGGTCAGCGTTCTTGCGCAGGTACTGGCGCAGGAGCCCGTTCGTATTTTCGTTCGTCCCTCGTTGCCACGGATGATGCGGGGCGCAAAAGTAGACGGGCAGGTCGAGTGCTGCGGTGATGCGCTCGTGCGCGGCCATTTCCTGTCCCCGATCCCACGTCAACGACCGACGCAGATGCGCAGGCAACCGGCCCAGATAGGCAATCAAGGCGTCCGCAACCGTCTCGGCCCGATACCCGTCCGGCAGTGCGACCACATGCACGGCGCGTGATTGCCGATCCACCAGCGTCGCGACCGCCGACGGGCGGGTGCCGAACACGAGATCACCTTCCAGATGTCCGGGCTCGCTACGAGCATCCGCTGCTGGGCTGCGGTCATCGATGGGGACCCTGTTCCGTATCTGCCCGCGCCGTGGGAGCGTTTCTTCCCACGAGGCCGGCGGATCCGCCGATCAGTACGCAGTTCGTGAAATTTTGTGTCGTCGAATACTTGCCGCGACGGTATGTAGAGGCAACGGTAAATCGTCTCGTGCGAAACCCACATCTGCGGATCAGACGGGTACTCGCGCCGGAGCCAGGCGGAGATCTGCTGCGGTGACCACTGCTCACTCAGCTTCCCTGTGACAATCTCCCGCAGAAAATGCCTGGTAGAGAGGGTCGAGATTTGAGGGCGGCGCGCGCGGACATACGCTGCGGCATCCGCCGGGGTCGCCCGATAGTGTTCGCGGCCGCCGTTGCGGGCGATCTCCCGTGCGATCGTGGACGGGGATCTTCCGAGTTTGTCGGCGATCGTCCGAGCGCTGTCACCGGCGGCGATCCCACGGGAAATCTCTTCACGCTCCCCGGCCGTGAGATGAGATGCTCGCCGACAACGTGGGAGCGGCCGGATACCGCCGGATTTACGCAGGAACCGGCCGATCTGAGGGACACTCTCCCCGAGGACCCGCCCGGTCGCACTCAACGAATCACCGCGACGCCACATCTCCCAGATCGTGTTCTCTTGATCCACAGTGAACCCGAGCGCCCTGTTGCCCATCCATGCCTCCACGATCACGCATCATCTCACCAGCAGTGATGCGTTGACCTATTGAGACCAAGATCGGTATTCGACGCTTCTGTGAAGCACTTATATCCCCAGTTCGTACTGAAGGTGAGGTGTCGAGATCTCGTGTCGAAAATCTATGTCGAATAAACCGTTGGCTTTGCGTTTTCGACAGACGAGTTTCTTTCAGGCTGCCCACCAGGCGATGACGGTGGCGGAGAGGATGCAGCCGAGTATGAGGGCAGGTTCGACTGGCACGCCGAGTCGTTCGGGCAGCCGTGGTCGGTGGGTGCGAGGCGACGCCGGGGTCATGTAGTGGTGCTGACGGGTTGGATCATGGCTTCGAGCCTGGTGAGTCGTTCTTCGAGGACGCCGGTGATGGCGAGCAGTCCGAGCACGGTCGGTTCGGTGATGTCGCTGCCCTGTTGCGCGTGTTTGAGCAGCGTCGTGCGCAGGAGTGAACACATGGGGGCGTCGTCGCTGATGGGGAGTTGCTCGAGTTTGGCGGTCAGACGCTCGTCGGGGGAGGCCATGGGTAGCTCCTGCACGTGTGGATCGTGCAGGCCGAGTGAAAGGGGCGACTGCCTGCGCGGTGGTAACGGGTGGTGCGTGGTGCGCTGGAACCGAGGCGGAAGCAGCGCACCACCAGTGTGTGATGTTACTGCGTCATTGCTGGGCGGTCTGTGCGTGGGAGGTAAGTGACGGCGTACCCATGGGTGCGATGGACTAACTCGGTACCGGTTCACATGAAGGCGGCGAGGTACTCCTCGGTAGTTCAATGCTCAAGTAGCTGTAACTGTGCGAAGACTGGTAACTGGGGTGGGTGCCACGTAAATTTTTCGGGGGCGGCATCACCCGGTCCCCAACGGGTATGGCGAACGCTCCGCCGGTAGCCACCTCTGGTCTATCGGCGGGCGAGCCGCCCGCAGGTTTTGGCGCGAGGACTGCGTTTTCCGCGAGGACTGCGTTTTCGCTGCGCCGGTGGTCAGCGTGGGTTGGGGGTGCGCCACAGGCTCGGGGGGTCGCCGTCGTCGGCGTTGGCGAGGGCCCGGATTCCGTCGGCGTCCTGGGCGAGGATGTCCGCGAATTGCTGTCTGTGGGTGTCGTCGAGTCCGTCGGGCAGGTTCGCACCTTTGGTGATGGATGCTGCGGCGCCGTCGAGGTAGCGGGCGATGCGCAGGAGCAGCGGGCGTGGGGTCGGGACGACGAAGTCGTTCGCATCGGCGGTGATCATGCCGAGAGTCGAGAGCAAGGACAGGCCGGCGACAGCTTCTTTGTCGTCGAGGTTGATGTGCGCGACTTTCAAGGCTTCGGCCAGTGCCGCGGTGGTCAGGCCGACGGCTGCGACGGGCATGGAGATGCTGCGCTCGAATTCGATCAGGTCGGCGCCGGGGGCTTCGTCGGAGAGTGACACAGCGAGGGACTGCGCGAACGCGAGGAGACGTTCGTCGGTGAAATCGCGCTGTGCGGTCTGGCGGGTGACTCTCATCAAGGTCGCGTATTCGGAGACTTTGTCGTCGAGGATTGTGCGGGCTTCGGTGTCGGTGATCGTGAGCCCGAGATCGAGCAGAGCGGCCCGGAATTCGGTGGATCGGGTGTGGAGCCAGGTGGGTCTGGGACTCATCGCTGCTCCCGAGAGGTTGAGGCCGTGGTTGTCGAGTTGAGCTTAGATCCGCCGCACATCACGGGAAGGACATGGCGGTCGAAACACGCCGGGTGGTTGCAGGTCAGTGGAATCGTGTGCGCTACATTTCCCTCCGCGCCATGTCTGCTCGAGACCGTGATGGATAGGGATTCGCCGAGATGTCGCACGGCTCCAGGTGAGCCGCTCCCGATCGTGTGCCCGGCCCCCCAGAGTTGGGCGCACTCGACCCACCCAGCCGGTACTGACGACCAGCCGGGTGGGTCACCCAAAGGCGTGGGCGTGTTTTCCGCCTACCGAGTAGGTCCAGATAACAGCGTCCGAGCATGCAGTGAGTATCCGAATTCTGTTCTCCGCAGCGGGTTTCTCTTCGTTCGAGCGCTCAGACATTGCTGAGTGAAATGGAATATCGAGCGATACAGTGGGCGGGTTTGCCGCATGATGCAATGTCCGAGAATCCATTATCCCTCGAAAAACAGTTCCCGAATCTTCCCGCTGACCAAGACAGGTAAAAATGCCGACGAAGCGCACCACCACAGCCCTTATATCCGGACTCGCATTTTCTTTCGCGTTGGTGGCATGTGGGAGTGATCCGGTCGAAGTGCCGAAGGTGGCAGGTATTCGACTCGACGACGCCCACAATGTGCTCAAAGACGCGGGTTTCAAGGAATTCGAGGATATCGACGCGATATCGGACCGTCAGCCCCTGATGGACGCCAACTGGGTGGTGGTCGAACAGGTCCCGCCGGCGGGGGATCGGATGGACCAGAAGGACACCGTCACCTTGAAGATCGCGAAACCGGAAGACGAGGGAATCCGGGAAATTCTTCCTGAGGATTCACCCGTCCTGGCCGAAATACGTGAGCGCGACGCAGACACCGAACGCCGAAATGCCGAATCCGCGCGCAGAGCTGCGGACAAGGAACGCAAGGACGCGGAGGAACGGCTGGCCGACGCCAAAACTTACGTCGGCAAGGTCGATCCCGCGACACGACTGGCGAAAGCTGCCATCGACGAAGCCCTGGTTTTCGGAGAAGATGTCGGTGCCGGCCGCGCATCAGTTCTCGACATCGTCGGCTACAAGCAGGCGTTTGCGAGCACGATGGATTCCTACATCGCGATCCTCGAAGGCAGGGACCTTCCCGACCATCTCGAGAACGCGGTGAACGACATCCGCGAATCTGTCGACGGTTTCGGCTACTACCTCGAAACGCTCTACACGGCAGTCGGTTCCACAGCGGAAAGTTCCATTGCCCGCTCCCGGATCGTCTACGCCGATCACAAGTCGTCGTACAACGACGCGGTGGCGAAGATATACGAAGGATCGTCGGTGGCTCCTCCGCTGCTGTGAACCGCCGTTGAAGTTGGTGTATCCCCACATTTCATAGTGGTGAGATACTTCAGAGAGCGCTTGTTCTGGTATGCGGCGAGTTTCTGAATTCGCGCTCCTACGCCTGATCCCGGCAGATGCTGACGACTCCAAACCTGACGGAAACCCCTAAAGAAGGGTAGTTTTCGACAGATGTTGTTCGGTTACGCCAGGGTGTCGAGCGCAGATCAGAACCCCGCCCACCAGATCGACGCCCTGGTGCGTGCGGGGGCCGACGTAGCAAACATCCACACCGACCACGCGGGCGGTGCGAAAGCCTCACGCCCGCAACTCGACGCGGTGCTGACTCGACTACGTAGCGGTGACACGTTGGTGATCACCCGACTGGACCGGTTGGGGCGTTCGGTGGTGCACCTGATCACCCTCGGCGCTGAGTTACGCGAGCGGGGGATCGGATTGAAGGTTCTCGAGCAGGGCATCGACACCGCAACAGCGGAAGGGCGAGCAATGTTCGGGATGCTCTCCGTCCTCGCCGAACTCCAACGTGAGTTGATCGTGGCGAACACCCGGGACGGCTTGGCCGCTGCGCGGGCGCGTGGTCGAAAGGGCGGTCGTCCGCCGAAGCTCACCGACGATCAAATCGCACTCGCCCAGCAGCTTTACGACGCGGGGGAGAAGACGGTCGCGCAGATCGCGGCGATGTTGAACGTTCCCCGCACTACTGTCTACGGACACCTGAACAAGCGCGCACCGGCGGCGGCGGCGGCGAATGTGTCGACTGATTCGGTGAGCACGGTAGCTGCGGTCCCTGTTGCGGCGGCGCGAACGTCGCGGATCTGCCCGTCCTGTGGGTACGAGCCGAGCACCAGAGCCGAAGCTGCCCATCAACGCGGCGACCTGGCGGTGATCTGGTTGCATCCTCATGCCGACAATCCGGCCGATCCTGGTGCGGTGATCGCTCGATCGCATTGCCATCAGTGCGAGCCGGGGCCGCCGGCGTTCGATGTCGCATGCACGGTGTGCGGTGACGGACCAATCCTCGCCGGCGATTTCGCACAGACCGCACGCAGTGGCGCCTTGCCGGATCCGGTGCAGCAGTGGCTCACCGCGAGTGGATGGGCCGTACTGCCTGAGCTGCGATGCCCGGACCACACCTGAAAATTCGTCGGGACCGGTGAGTACTGTGCACTGATGCCGACAGTATGGACAGTGACGGACAACTCCGCTCGCGAGCTTCGCGATTCGCGACTTGCCGCTGACTTCATCACCCTCGAGATCGACGGAATCAATCCCGATCCAGTGATGCGATGGGCCGAGTTGCGTTCAGTGCTGCGACATCTTGAAGATCACGTCGGCCGCGTTTTCACCACCGCGGAGGCGGCATCGGAGGCACTGTTCGACGAGGGAGGCGGCTTTGGTATTTCATCGGTTCTCCGAGCAGGGGTCCTGGACCAACTCCATACCCAGCAGGTCGTCGGCGAGTACGTGTTACCGCCGAGAATGGCGCCGGGAGTCACCGAGAAACTCGGTGTCTACGTCTACGCCCTGATCGATCCACGAGATCGCTCCATCTTCTACGTCGGTAAAGGAGTCGGAGATCGCGTCTACAGTCACGTCTGGTCCGCAATGGGAGCCGCTGACCTCGTTGAAGACGGAATCGAACGCGAAGCCCCCGCGGTGAAATCGGCAAAGAACCAACGCATTCGAGATATCTATCAGTCGGGCAAAACAGTCGAACATGTCATCCTGAGGCACCGGATCGAGCCCGAAGCGACAGCCGACAAGAGCGCATACGCCATCGAGCAAACCTTGATCGATGCGCTCCGCCTGATAGAAGCGCCGACGGGTACGGCAGTGTTGGCAAACATTGCGGGCGGTCACACCACCACAGAGTGGGGCGTGATCCCGCTACCGGAACTGATCAGGCGTTACGCCGCGACTGCGGCACCGGAGATCGAACGGCCGTTCGTTGTTCTCGTCGTCAACGCGGCACTGAACCCAGATAACTCCAAGGAGCAGGTTTACGAAGAAGGTCGAGGCTGGTGGCACGCCGGCCCGGTTATTCGCAACACAGCGAATGTTCCGATTTTCTTCGTTGCCGCAGACATCGTCCGAGCGGTGTATCGGGCTTCGAGTTGGGAACAGAGCGGGCAGGGCGGAGCGTGGCGGTTCTCCGGCCCGGCGGATCCGGAACTGGAAACCCGCTACGTCGGAACCAGCGTGGCGGAGCTGAAGAAGGCTCGGCGGACTAGGCGATGGCGTCAACATGGTTGGCATCCCTACCCGGTGGAGTGAAAACGCCACCAGCGCATTCGTCGAGTTCTGCTTGCGGCACCGAGGCCCCTCGGATTGCCGATAACATAGATATGTCACCATGTTCGTTAAACATGTTGCCCTGCAATGGGATACGTTCATCGTGAAGTGCATCTTCACCTGCGTAGAGTGCAGTGTAATTACCAGAGTGAGAGTGCGGATCTGCCCTGATACGACGACTGCTTGTCTTCGACGTCGTACTCTCATCAGTCTCGCCGGGCGTGAAATACCTCGGCCGCCGCTTCGGCCCCTGGGGGCCGATCATGGTTGTCTGTCAGCTACGTCAGTTCGTGACCCACCACTGGTATAGCGCTGCACGATCGTTTTCTGGAGACCCGACATATCCGTCCGCGACTTCATCGGTCGCTGCTCTCACCACGATGGGTGCCAGTGACGGCTCACCTCTGTCGCTGCAGTCCACGCTGAGCACGTCCAAAACTTTGCCCATCGACTGCGCTGGATATCCGGTTCCCGAACGCTTTGCGAGCTCCCCGTACGTGATCTTCTTACCGCTTTTCGCGACGTCGATGAGGACGGAACGAGCGGCGTCAAGCGTCGTTGACAGCAATTCCGTGATGGTTACCTCGGCGTTGCCCTTCCACGGAATGGTGATGGTCGATTGAGATTTCCACATCGGAGCTTCTACGGTCATTCGTCCTCATTCTCGTTCTCCGGGCAGCGTCGATTTCGGATTCGCTGCTATGACTGGCGCCGGCGTGCAGCATGAGTCGGTCACGGGTGCGGTCGCGAAGGGGCGGAAAAGAACCCTTTACGGACCAGAATCGAATCGGCCAACGACGGTGTCGGTCTGAGGGTAAGCGATCGCTCTCAATTTTCGGGTTAACCTGCGTGGGGCAAACCCGCGCGAAAGGCGTCGACATGGACATGATCAGTCATCCAGAGATCAGGTACGTTGTGCCGCCGGTTGACATGAAGGGGGCGGCGACAGGCCAAGCGCCCCGAAAGCGGCATGACCTGGATTGCGGACATTTCAAATTCGATGACGGCACGGTTCTTGGCACACCACAGCTGGCTACCGAAGAGCAGATGCGAAATGTGCCTCCCTGCCGGGACTGTGTGAGTAGGACGTCCTCCGGCGAACGCGAATCGCAGGCACGAGGCTCCGCCGGCCCCACTGGGCCGTTGTGCCCGACCTGCTTTGTATCCACACCCCTCAACGGCACATGCGATACCTGCGACTGAGAACCTAGGGGGAGCCGATGGGCGCATTGAAGATTCGGTCCTGCCGTTTTCTCGTCAGCCCTCACATCTGGATCGCCCAAATGTAGACACGTTTTCCCTGATCCAGTGCGGGGTTCCACATACCTCGAAGGAATCCGTGACTGGTCACCGGAGACTCGCACGACATTGAATTCGATGAAGGCACAGGACGATATTCCGACGGAATCTCATCGAAATTATGGGCCACCGTGGGTCCGCATGACGTCAGATGGGCCTCGGTGCGAAGGTTTTCTGCGCGGGCGCGCGAACTCGACTCGATGACCAGGTATGCGCTCGAGTCGGGGAAGGAACTGTAGTTCTCGGCGTACAAGATCGTGTCGTCATCTGTCAGATGTAGGCCGAGGTTCGTTGCCAGCGACTCTGCGTCTTTCTCGGCTGATCGTGTGCTCACCCACCGATAGAGCGAAGGGCCACCCATTGCCAGAGCCAGCGCTCCGATGACGACAACGGCAATGCACGCCCACTGTCGCCTGGATATCGAATGAGATCCGTGTGACTGACCGCCGGCCGACATCCTCATTCGTGGATGTACTCCACGTTCGATTCCTTGTTCTTCTTCTCCAGATAGGCGCCGAGCATCCAGATGAGGTTATCGGCGCGTGAGTAGTTGCCGTCCGGCGTGATCGCAACTCCGACCAGTGAGTACCTCAGGAAGTACTTGAGTGATCGGTTCTTGCTTCCGATCAACGCACAGAGACGATCAACGTCCTCTTCTACCGTTTCTCTGGTTTCGGGCACCCACAGCCCGAGAAGTCTGGTGATGTGGCGGTCGGGTTTGAAACCGTTCCAATGCAGGTTGCGGAGGAATTCGCTGGCGAGCGGATACCCCATACCCGGTAGGTCCCGTTCGCGGTGCATCATCCGAACGAGCCCGCTGTCGAGATGCTTTTCGCCGGGCCACCGGCGTGGGGGTGAGATCAGGTAGCCGGCGAGGATCATCATCAGGTGCTGGTTGTCGAGCTGGAAGCCGGCATCCTCTGCGAGGGCGACGAAGGCGCGTGCGATTCCGAGGATCTGGTCGTAGTAATTGGGGTGATCGGTCAGCAGCTTCGCCCAGCGGATGATCGCTTTTGCATCACCGGTGCCCCCCTGCCCGCTCAAATGCTCACGGATGTCGGCGAGCGTTAACGTCCCGTCGAGGATGGCGGTGTGCGTTTTTTCGGGGTCGAAGTCGTAGAGAAGTCCTTCGAGGTGCTGGTCACGGACCTTGACGAAACTTGCCCAGTTTCGGGAGTTGCTGCCGAGGGCGTTGACTGCAGCTTTGAAGACCTGCTGGTTGCTGTATGTCTGGGCGAGAGGAGTGTCCATCGCTTCTTGGTCGAGATAGCGCACCGCGTAGTCGAGGAACTGCGACGAGGTGGCGGCGTCTGTCGGGAGGCTGTAATCCCTCTCGATCTTTGCCCTGACCTTGTAGTTCGAGAACAACCGTTCACCGACCAGGTCGTAGTCCAACTTCTTCACCATTAGCTCCTCATCGCACGGACCGGATTGCGCTAGAGTCGCTTTGGCTTGCCGACGTCCCGTCCACTGTGGATCGGTCGGTGCGGCGGATTGGTTACCACCCTGATCTTCAAAGCCTTCATCGAGGCGTCCGACTGCCCGATCTGATCCTATTTCCAATGTTTGTCAACAGCGGACGCAGCGACCGAAGCATCTGAGTGTTCTTCGGGCAGATCAGGCGCAGAGCGGTAACACTTTCCAATGGTGGACGTAACGAAAGTTCGTCTTGATTCGAACAATATTCAGAAGATTCTGGAGTTTTCGAGATCAGATGCGCCAATGGATCGAGGTCCGGCCAGCGGCGCTGCACAAAGGAGCACGTGATGGAAGAGTTAAGAACTGCGGAGGGATTTATCCAGTTCGACGATGACGCGGTTACGCTCGTCTTCAAAGGATGGCGCGTTCCGTTCAAAAAGAAAGCCGCGAGCCCGCGACGAATTCCGTACTCCACAATAGTTGAGGTAGAAGAATATAGTCATAAAAAATCTTCATCGTACATTAAAATTGTCATCTCAGGAAAAGCGAACTATAAATTAAAGCCGGAATCGGACATCGACTGTGTAATTTTTCGGGCGAATGATAGTAATTCGGTGATTAATACGTCGAACCTGATAAAGAGCAAAATGGCAGGAGCTTTAGCGCAGCCAGTACCCTCCTTGCTGCCTCCGCGGCCGATTGACTCTCCAGTAACGAATTCCACGGATGTATTCCTCGGGCCGCAGGAGGTACTTTTCATCGAGTGGAAAGGAAATAAGCGGCTCACCAACTCTCCGGTGAAATGCTTATGCAAAGCTTGTCTGCATCGGTGGACGGTCCCTGCATCTGCTGCAAATGCCTTGGCTCAACAACAAGGGTTGTCGGCGCGACTCCTGAGAAAAGGGAACAAGGACATGCACGAAGGCGCCCAGGGGTTGATATTTGCAAGTTCACTCCAGACTGCGAAGGGCCTCGAATACGACCGCTCCGAAAAGGCTTATTCTGATGCACTCACCCCCTTCTGGTGTCCCAATTGTTCAGAGTTGGCCAAAACGTATCTATTAACCAAATAGGTTCGGTTACTCGTGCTGAAGCGGAGCTGTCGATCAGTGCCGGGCGCGACCGTCGACGGTGACGCCGGCACTGCGGCCGACGCCGTCCCACATTGTTGACCGACGCCGTGAGTGGTGATCGCATCGTCAAGTGTCGTTCGGCTGGGTCAGATCGGCTGCAGCTCGAAGGTCGCAGCCCGGCAATCTTTTCTGCCGATAACATAGATTATGTCATGTTATGGGCGAAATGTGCAGTACAGCAACGAAATACATTCGCATTGAACGTGCATCGCGAGTGTCGCGGTGTCGCTACCAGAGTGAGAGCGGACGTCCTGCAGCCTCGGCCGCGGCGATGCGCTCGTCGATGACGTCGCTTCCTACGTTCTGTTCGATCCCGGTCCGGATCACGGCGGCGATGGCACGTGTGCGACCCGCGGGCCCGCGAACGTCGGCGAGTGGGCTGGCGATGTTGCGTCGCCGGAGCTCGTATTCGCCACGGTTGCTGCGATTGGTTCCCAACTGCATGTGTGCCGGGTTGGTGCAGCCGGCGAAGTCGCATTGATGGCACAGCACCGCATCGTCGGTGTTGGACCAGCCCAACCTCGCGATGACACCGTATTCGAGCTGGTACGCGAACAGATGCGCCGGCACGGTCCCGCGTCGTGACGGCCCGGGCAGGCTCGCCGCACGGAAAGATCCGTGCCCGGTCGAGGACACTCCGCCGATCCACGGCCAGCATTGCTCTCGCCGTCGGTAGCGTTTGGATTCGAAGCGGGACACGACGGCAGGATCGTCGAGCCAGGAACGCCACAGACGTTCGGGGATGCGTACAGGCTGTGGCTGCCCGATCAACGTCATCTGGAACGCCGGTAGCGCGGGAGTGTTGTCGGGCATGCCAGGCAAGGGCGATGGAGCATCGTTGACGAACGTCATCAGCTGCTCCTGGCACTCGATCCGGACTGTTACCCGAACCGACTGTAGGAGCGTGCACCGACAGAACCGTGCTCACGGTGGTCTCGGACGGACACGGGTAACAGCTCCAGCGAGAGACAGCGGCATCCAGCACACTCGGCTCCGCGCGTTCCCGAGCATGCGACGCTGGGCCCGAACGAAGTTGCTCTGTCAGAATCAGGCAGATGACCGACAAAAACGGCAAAAGCAAAGACGTGGCCGCAGTAGGTGCCCGAGTTCGAATCACGGTGTCAGACTCCGATGCTGACGGCGCCGTGACATGCACGGGTGTGGTGATCGAGGACTACGCGGACATGGTCATCGACTCCGGGGCGGTAGGGCGGGACTGGGCTCCGGTACATCGCTGGGCGATCGCACTGGATGACGGACGACTGATCTTCGCCAACGACGAAGACCTTGCCCCTGCAGACTAGAAGCACCCCGCGGCGCGTACTCGCTCTTCGAAAGCGGACTCGGCACAGAACTCCTGGATCGAGTAACAGCGCCAGAGCCGGACTGCGCCGTAGGAAGGTAATCATCCGCGACGCAGAGCGGGAGTCGCTTTTCGGCTATGCGGTGGGCTGCTGTTCCTCGATGGTGTCGTCTGTTCGGATACGGTTGCCGGTGAACCGATCTCGGTACTGGACGAGGTGCGGGGCGCCGAGTTGTTGCGGCCAGAGTTGGACGTGGAGTCGTATCTGCGGTTGAGCCTCCGGTGTCCGGTAGGCGTCCCAGTACTCGGTTCGTCCCCGAGCAAATACCCGCGCTCTGCACGGGCCAGGCCCGGGATGGGGAACGGGCTGCGAGATCTCGCCAGAGAACCCGTCGAAGCAGAGTGCGTCGCTCTCGACCGTGAACGAGCCTTCCGCGATGTCCTCCCACACCGAGAGGAGCGAATCCGCGAGTGGCGGGGCGGGCGTGTCAGTGGAGGTGACTGTTACGCGCACGAGTCCGCGTCCACCGGTGTGGACGACCAACCGGCCTGCTCCGCCGTTCACCAACTGGGGCTCGGTGGGAAACCACTCCGGCCCGAGCGGATCGTAGTCATCCGGTGATCGCAGGACGATCGTGTTGTAGAAGGAGTCAACCTCGATCGCGAACGGTTCCGGCATCTCTTGCTCCTCGCGCACCACGTCGGTATCGATCGAATATATAGCTGATGCGAATTCCGCTCGGTTAGAGCAGGCCCTGGCCGAAAGCAGGCCGCTGATCCACGGCCAGCACTCATGCCGGGGTCTGTCGGTAGCGGTGTGAAATCGATTCGAGAAACGACAGCAGCAGGATCGTCGACCCAGCACCGCCAACAAGCGCTCGAAGAAACACGCCGACAACGCCGCAGCCCAAACCCGAAACGCCCTGTTCAGGCACCGCCCCACAACGGCTGTTGACCGCAGGAAACAGGCAATAATCAGGTAGAATAGACAATGGTGCGCAGCTCCCCTGCGCACCATCACACTCGACCGAGTCGACGAAGGAGCACCGGTGACCACTGCACGCAACGCACAGTCGCACATGACCGAAGCCCAGATCGACCGAGCCATCGCCGCCGCCACCGCCGGACACCGCATGGCCGGCATGGAACCCAGCGAATACGGCATCGAAGTCGGCCGCCGGCAACTACGCGGAGAAATCACCGGCGACGAAGCAGTCGCACTAGTCCTCGCAGAAAACCGCCGCCGCCGAGCTGCCCGCAGTTGAAAGACCCGTACGTCGACCCCGAAACCGGGGTCCTGATCAACAAACTCGGGCACACAGACCCGCAAGCACTCCTCGAGGACGAAACCGAAGCGGCGTATCAGCGCATCCTGCAACTCGAATTACACCCCATCGCAGGCAATTTCGACTTCGAACACCTGAAAAAGATCCACCAATTCATCCTCCAAGACGTCTACGACTGGGCCGGCACCCTCCGCACCCGCGACACCGGCGCCGTCGGCATGAACCTCCCCCACTGCCGACCCGAACACATCGAAAACCAAGCAGCGTTCATCTTCCGCGGAATCGCCAAAGACAACTTCCCCCAAGGACTCCCGAAAGACCGCGCCGTCGACCGACTCGCCTACCACTGGGGCGAAACCACCGTCCTGCACCCGTTCCGAGACGGCAACTCCCGCACACAACGAGTCTTCTTCGACGAACTCCTCAAATCCTCCGGCTGGACCATCGACTGGCAAAAAGTCCACGCCTCCGCAGTACAAGCAGCCCGCTACGTCGCCATGGAAGCAACCCACACACCGCTCCGCGACGTCCTCGCCCCCGGCGTACACCGCAACAACACCGAACCACCCACGCTCGCCAGCACCCAAGGCAACGTCATCCACCTCGAGGTCGCCGAGCACCACAAAGCGATGATCGAGCACCTACGCAGCGGAAACCGCGAACCATACAACCCCAACGAACTCAGCGACATCGCCAACCGAGCCCGCATGAGCTTCCCCGCACCACCCACACACCGCAGCCGTACCGCGGCCCCCGAAGACCCCAAACCGACACGGCCGGCCACACCGAAACGCGAACACGACCTCGGCCGAGACTGAAAACTTCCGGACAAAAGCAGACTGACCACAATAAATGTTGCCGTGCACTGCCCCTACTGCAACTTTTCGGCGCGGTCGTTCACCAAACGAGCAAGAACCCGAACCGTTTCCGGGTCAGTCATATCGCCACCACGCGCGCAACCGATCCCCGCACCGGACGCCGCCTCCGCAGCCCGCAACTCCGCATACGCCGCAACAAGCTCAGGACTCGGATTCGCCATCAGATCCTGGAGCTCGCGCCGCCGCCGTCGAGCCATGGCGCGGTCGGGTCGTTCGGAACGAGTTGGTTGGAGCCGACACTCGTAACGGTCGTTCCGTCGTGGAATGTCAGCGTCAGCTGGATGCTTCCGTTGCTGTGCGGGCGGGTCATTCGCCCGACGTTGAGCGGGCCGAGCAGAGTCGCCGAATCTTGCGTTGGCCGAGTGGAGTTGCGTATTCGCCCTTCGATGCGAAACGCCAACCCTGTGTCGTAGACCGTGAAACCGTTGATCCAGATGGCCATGTCATCACCGGCGAAGAGTGTGGCCGATTGTGCGATGGTGACGGGGATCTGCTGGCCGGGTCGCATCCGCTCTGGTGGGTAGCGGCGAAACGTCCTCGCCGGTGGAGAGGGAATGGCGCCGGAGGAGGCCGCCGGGTCGGACGCGACGTCCCGCGTGAACGCGAAATTGATCCGCCGATCTGCTGGTGGAGGTGAATTTCCTGACCGGTTCATACCTGTGATCTCCTCGTGCCGAAATCCGTCGCATCAGTTTCACACGGCCGCACCGGCTTCGTCGGTATGTACGAGGATCGGCCCCTTCATCGGTCGGGATGCCATCCGCGGTCGTCCAGGGTGCCAACTGGCTCAGTCGTGCCGTCGACGTTGTCGAATGCGACCAGGAGTTCGCTCTTGCTTCGGCGCCTCAAAAGCATGTGGGCGATACGGAGTGCTTCGTCTTCGGTTCTGGCAGTGCGTGGGTGGGCGTCGGACTCGAAGGCCAGCGGGTCCGCAGCATGTTCCGTGACGGTGTAGAAGCCGGATTTTCCACTCGTCGCCATCGTCTGAGAGTCGCACAATTTGTGACTATCCGCAGGCGCGAGGACCGAGGCGAATTCGTGGATCCAGGATCTTCGATCCTGCATCGCCTGCGGCTCTGCCCGAGGGAACGGCCTGCGGCCGTGCTGGACAAAGCCTATTGAGATTCTCCTTCTGGCCTTCCGATTCTCGTCGGCGGTGACCTGCGCGCAACCCCTGGCGGC